>JBAPMC010000055.1:0-3436 GCA_049278415.1 Solirubrobacteraceae bacterium | reverse complement strand
GCCCGTGCCAGTCGGCACACGCGGGGGGACAGAGGGCTGAGCGCAGTGCGCGGAGGGCTGCTTGCAGCCCTCCTGTGCATGACGGCTTCGCCGGCCCTATGGCCGGCGACTGCAACTGCATCGGGGTCGGGTAGCGGCGGACGCTCGGCGCTCGTCGTGTTCCTCGGTCCCGGCCAACCTCTCGCAGGCCACTCTGAGGGCGACGTAGTCGAGCGTGAGCTCGCCGCGGTCCCAACCCTCTCCACCGCCATCCTGAGCGCCACCCAGGGCGCCTACACCACCGCTCAGCTGGTGCTGGACATCACACAGGGAGCGCGCGTATCGAGCTCGGCTTACAAACCCGCCGCCCCGCCTTTCCTGAGCCTGCCGGTGGAAGCGCAAGCCGGGGCCCAAGCGACGAGCGGCGCCGCCAATGAACCGACAGGCTCGAAACGGAAAGCGGTGACCACCCGCGCGCGCAGCAGTCAGGTGCAGATGTGGTCCGCCGTGCTTGCACGCGCCCACAGCGCCCCGCAACTGCTGCACCCCGGATTGCTGGCAGCCCAGGTGCCCGGCGGAGGCGCCTACCTGGCTGGCAATGGCATTGAAGCGGCCGATGGGGTCATTGCCGCCGATCGGAGCGGACATGTCGCTGCGCTCCTCAGCTCGGGGAGCTCGCTGCTCAGCGGCATTAACGCATTGCGGGCACATCACAGGCTCATCGTCGCCGACCTGCCCACGGGTCCCGAGGGATATGCCGATCTGCGCGTGCTCGCCGCCGCCCGCCCGGCGGGAGAGCTCTTGGTGGTGATACAGCGAGTCGCAGATGAGCCCAACAACGCAACATCAGGCCAGGGCGGCCACGAGCTCCTGTGGATCAGCGTCGCCGGCGTCGGCCCGGGTAATCGCACACTCAGCTCGCAAACAACCAACCAGCGCGGCCTGGTTGCAGCGATCGACATCGGACCGACAATCCTCGAGCAGCTCGGGCTGCCGATCCCAGCGGACATGCGCGGTAAGCCGATACACACCGACGGCATACTCGACAGCGCGTCGCTTCAAGCGCTGAAGTTGCGTCTAGAAGTGCTCAACTCGCGCCGGCTGCCGGCGCTCGCGTGGCTCGTGGCGGCATGGGTGCTGCTGCTTGCAATTGTGCGTCTACCGCTCAGACGTGGCGAGCGTCGCGGACGGACTGCCTGGGCGCTGCGTAGCGGAGCGCTTGCGATGCTGTGGACGCCGGTGGCTGTACTCGCTCCAGCGGCGCTAGAGCCCACTCGCGCAGTCGAGTTCGTGCTGCTCGTGGCGGTCTGCTTCGGGCTCGGAGCGCTCACCGACCGGCTTCTGCCGTGGCCACGCGCCCCGATTGCACCTGCGGTGGCTGCGGTACTGGCGCTGAGCGTGGACGCGCTCGCGGGCACGCAACTGTTGATTCGCTCGCTGCTTGGACCAAACCCGGCGTTCGGTGCGCGCTTCTATGGCATCGGCAATGAGCTCAAGTCGGGCTTGGCTGTACTCGTTTTCGCGGCTGTAGCCTCGGCGCTCTACCCGGCTGTGCGTGGACGCCGCGCGGCAAGCGCCATGGCCTGTGCGGGCATCCTGCTTGCGGTAGTCGAGGGCTCTGCCCGCATCGGCGCCGGCGTCGGCGGCGTGATCCTCGTGAGCGCCGGCGCCGCAGTGGCGACCGTGATGCTGCTGGCGGGCGCGCTCAATCGCAAGCGCGTCCTGCTCATGATGGCAGCCCCCGTCGTTGGTCTGGTGGCGCTCGCCGCGCTCGATCTCGCCACCGCCCACGGCGGCGGCCACTTCACCGGCAGTGTGCTCGACGCCCGCTCCGCCGGTGACATCCGCGACATCATCGTACGCCGCTACAGCGCCGCCTACGACGAGCTGAAGAACCACCTGATGCCGGTTGCCACAGCACTCGCACTGCTGGCCTCGGTGCTAGCCATCCGCAACCGAGAGCGCCTCTGCGCGCCGGTCAGCTCCGACCCAGCCTGGCTCGCCGCGCTCGCGGGAGGCCTCACCGCGGGCGTGATCGGCGCGCTCAGCGAGGACTCGGGACCAGTCCTGCTCGTGGTCGCCGTGTTCGTGCTCGGCTGCGTGCTCAGCTACCTCTGGGGTAAGCCGCTTGCTGCCGCTCAAACCCAGCACGTGAGGCCTTGGGTCGAGCGAGACAAGGACGTACCCCTGCGGGGCACAGGCAGTTCGCCTGGCGCGCTAGGCGCTGGCCAAGCTTGATTGGCGCCGAGACGCAGTATCGCGAAGCGCCCACGGCCTCACGCAGAGCAGTCTTGACACTCGCCGCGCAACACGATCTCGTGCTCTGAGACGGTCAGCGGCACCCTTCGGCTGAGACTCGAGATGGCCTGCTCGAGCGCCTCGTCGGAGAATGGCATCACAAGCCCGCAGCCGTCGCAGACGAGGTGGTGGTGGTGCTCGTCGTGCTCGCAAACGCGCTCGTAGCGCACCATTGCCTGACCCGTCTCCACCCTCTGCACGAGCCGCAGACGCTCGAGCTCCTCGAGGATGCGGTAGATGCTGGCGCGACTCACGCGCCGCTCGGCGACCCGCAGCGCGTCCTCTATCTCAACGGCCGTGAGCGCGCAGCGCTGGGCGTCGAGCAGCTCGAGCACGGCGCGTCGTGCGCCGCCGCGCTTGTGACCGGCGGCGGTGAGGGCGGCCTCGGCGCGCTCGATCCACCCGTCGCCCTCGGCGGCGGCTGCCGCATGCGCATGTCGCGTAGCATCGGCCGCTTGGGTGGTTTGCGCGCGAGAGCTCATAGCGCGATGGTAGAAGCCAGCGATGCAAGCGCATAGGCGCCGACTGCGAGCGCGATGATCGCCGTGCTTGGCGGCAGCGAGGGAATGGCATAGCTGAGCGCGATTCCCCCCCACATCGCCGCAAGCGCGATCGACGCCGACAGCGCCATACCCAGATACGGCTTGGATGTGAGCCGCAGCGCCGCACCTGCTGGGGCAGCGATCAGTCCAAGTACGAGCAGGGCCCCAATCGCCTGGGTGCCCTCGGCGGTGACGAGGCCAATCAACAACAGCAGCGCCAGGCCGACCACTCGAACGGGCACCCCGTGCAGGCCGGCGAGCTCAGGGTCGAGCGAGGCGAACAGCAGGGGGCGCGCGATCGCCACCGTGGCTAGCACCACCCCGAGGCCGATTGCGGCGGCCACGAGGCCCTGTCCGGCGCTCAGCCCGAAGATTGAGCCGAACAGCGTGTTGGCGACGATCAGCCCGTTGGCGCCCGAGGAGCTCGTGCTGAGCACCGCAATCAGCAGCACTCCGATCCCCAGCACCCACGAGAAGACGACTCCGATCGTCACGTCGTTTGCTTGCGCGCGCCGTCCCAGGCCCGCCATCACGGCCGCCAACCCGAGTGTCAGTGCGAACAGGCCGACGCGCTCGTCTACACCTACAACTGCTGCGGCGATCGCCCCGACGAATGC
>JBAPMC010000054.1:0-8276 GCA_049278415.1 Solirubrobacteraceae bacterium | reverse complement strand
TTGCTGGGTTGCGTGGCGCCGCTTGGGGGGCTCGCCTGCGAGGCGCTGCTTGCCCGCGTCGAAAGCGCAGCGATTGCGCGCTGTGCGAGGGTGGAGCTGTCCGCGGGGGAGCTCGCCGGAGTCGGTCCGAGCGCGGCGCCCACGATCAGCCCCGCGAGCATGCCCGCCGCCAGTGCGCCTGCCAGCCGCCGCGAAGGCGCCTTCGCGCTAGCCCAGACTCCACCCGCCAGGGCGGTTGTGTCCTCGGGCTGCTCGTGCGATGCGCGAGTCGGAGACAGCGGCTTCCAGAAAGCGGTGAAGTCGATGCGCGGCTTCCCTCGCCTCGCGCCGCATTGCAGGCAGTACCGCTGGTCGTCGGCCAGCGTGGCGCCGCATCCCGCGCATGGCTCGGGCTGGGCATGGGGCTGCGTGGCGGTTGTCGGTTGGCCTTGGTCTGTGGTCATCGCTGAGTGTCGATACGTGGGGGCCGGCGTCTCATGAGCAGGCTTCTTCATAAAATAGCTAATCCTGATCTTATTTATGAACAATATGCTAGGCTGCCCAACCTCAAGCGTCAACTATTTGAACGGAGACCCCAGCCCAATGCACCGATCTCGCCGTGTCGCCGCCCTAGTCGCGGCGACTCTCATGCTCTCGACAGCGCTCCCCACAGTCGCTCTCGCGACGAGCACGATCACGATCAGCGGAGCCACCGCGTCGTTCCCACTCGTCTCGCTGCTAGCGCAGAAGTACGAGAGGCTCAACAAGAAGGTCAAGTTCAAGATCTCTCAAGGCGGTGCGCAGGTTGGGATCAACGATGTCGCCGCCGGCCACGTCTCGATCGGAGACGTATCGCGCGACCCGCTGCCCACCGACCCCCCGGGTCTCCTCTTCTATCCGATCGCCAAGTACGCGATCTGTGTTGTCACGAACAAGGGCAACACTCTGTCCAACCTCACGCAGGCTCAGGTGGTCTCGATATTCACCGGCAAGACGCGAAGCTGGAGCCAAGTGCCCGGCGCCACCGCCACCGGCTCGATCGACCTGATCAGCCGCACGTCGGTTGCAGGTGTGCTCACGAATTTCCAGACGCTGCTGCTGGGCGGCAAGAAGGTCGCCTCGCTTGCAGCCGAAGAGCCATCCGAGGGACTGCTCAAGCAGCAGGTGGAGAATGATCCGAACTCGATCGGCTTCCTCTCCAACTATCAAGCCGACAGCGGCGGAGTCAACTCTGTGGGCTTCAATGGCGTCGGATGCACGCTGGCGAACGCGGTCTCCGAACAGTATTCCGGCGTCGCTCGCTTCTACGAGGTGACCAAGGGCAAAGCCACAGGCGCCGCCTCTGCGTTCATCGGCTGGGCCACGGTCAGCAAGGCTGCTCGCAAGATCATCGCAACGCAATGGATACCGATCAAATAACCCGCCCATTGGCGCAATTGCGCCGACCCTGGTCCGACCACCGCGCCGAGCGTACGCTCGGCGCGGTGTCGTTGCTGACCTGCGTGTGCGTGATCGCGATGATCGTGTTCGTCGCGATACGCGCATGGCCAGCATTCGCTCACAACGGCCTGGGCCTGCTCAGCTCGGGCGCAGATGTGGACAAGCAGATGGGAGGCATGGTCACCACCGGCGTGCATCCCGCCGCCTCGGCCTATCACCTCAATGCATGGCCGATCCTCTACGGCACGCTGCTCACCACCGCGATCGCGCTCCTGCTGGGGTTGCCGATCGCCTTGCTCTCCTCGATCTTCATCGTCGAGTTCGCCCCCGCTCCGTTGCGTCGCGTGACGGTGCCCGTAGTGCGACTGCTCGCGTCCGTGCCGTCGGTCATCTACGGGCTGATCGGCGTGCTCGTGCTCGTGCCGTTCGTGGGCAACCACGTGATCACCGCGTCTGAGAAGACCTCGGCCCAGAGCACGGTGCTGCTCACCGGCGCCGGGCTCGGAGTGGCCGCTTTGATCCTCACGGTGATGATCGTGCCGATCATGGTGGCGCTGATCAGCGAAGCGCTCGCCACCGTGCCAGCGGCCTGGCGCGAGGGAGCGATGGCGCTCGGCGTTCACCGTCTGCGCGCCACGCTCGCCGTCAGCTTGAAGGCGATCCGCCCGGCGATCGTCGCCGCCGCCGCGCTTGCCTGCGCGCGCGCGCTCGGGGAGGCGGTGATGATCTCGATGGTGTCGGGGTCACGCTCGTTCGCCCCCAGCCTCCATTACGGACTGGTGACGTTCTTCGCCGAGCCGCTGCGTACGCTCGCCAGCGCAATCGTCGACTACTCCGAAGGGCTTGGAGGTGCGCCTGCGCTCAACTCGACGCTGTACGCGTTCGCGCTGTTGCTGCTGTTCTCGGCGATCGTGCTCTCGCTCGGCGCCTATCTCGTCAAGCTGCCTCTGCGCAAGCACCAGCTCAGGTGATGAGCGCCCTCGCTCCGTCATTCCCGGTCGAGCCACCGGCTTCGCAGCTTCCACCGCGCCCAACACGCGGCCGTGGCTCATCGCTGCGCAGCTGGCGCTGGAGCGACAGGATCGTGCTGCTCGCGGCGTGGGCGGCCGGCCTCGGACTGTGCCTGGTGGCTGGCGCCATCGTCATCTACATGGGTGTGCGCGGAATCGAGTACCTGCGTCCCGATCTGCTTGTGTCCTCGCCGCAGGTCAGCCTTGACCAGGGTGGCTCCGGCGGCTTTCTCGACCCGATCGTGGGCACCGCGCTTATGACCGCGATCGGCATTCTGATCGCGATGCCGCTCTCGGTGTGCAGCGCTGTGTGGATCGTCGAGTACGGTCGCCCGGCTCGGCTCGCGCGTCTGGTTGAGTCGAGCATCGAGATCGTCGCCGGCACGCCCGACATCGTGATCGCGATCTTCGGCCTTGCGGTGTTCGAGCTTGGCGTGTTCTCGCCGCTGTCGCTGAAATCGGAAACCGGCGCGGTCACGGGGCATTCGTTCATCGCGGCTGGAGCCACGATGTCGCTGATTGCGCTGCCGCCGTTGTTCACCGCCACGCGCGAGGGGCTGCAAGCGGTGCCTGCACATATGCGCGAGGCGGCGTTCGCGCTCGGCAAGACTCGCATCGCGACGATCCGGCGCGTACTGCTGCCGAGCGTGCGCTCCAACATCGCAACGGGGGTGACGCTTGGCGTCAGTCGCATCGTTGGGGACACGGCGATCGTGATCATCGTGCTCGGCGAGACCCTGCGCACAGAACCGGACGGATCACTGCCGGGATGGAATGTGCTGCGCGGCACCGGCTCGACCCTGACCAGCTACGTATTTGAGAACTCTCCGGCCGGCGAAGGCGACGCGCCACAGAAGGCCTATGCCGCGGCGTTCGTGCTGCTGCTGTTCATCCTTGCTCTGAACTTCGTGGTTGGCCTTATCAGTCGCGCCCACGCTCGCGCGAGCGGCTTCGATGTGCAGGGTGGGCGGCTATGAGCGTTTGGAGCGATGGGCGGCTGTCGAAGGCTTTGACAAAGCCTGCATTCATTACTAACCTGACTGGTTCGATGAGAAAAGTGGATGATGAGCACTGACAAGAATCTGCTCGACCCCTGGCGCCTGATGGATGAGGCGTGGACTGACGAGGTGATCGCGCCTGCACACACGGATGCAGACAGAGCTTTCCTTGCGCCTCCTATGAGCGTGGGGGCCGATGACCTCATCCCACCTGTGCGCACGATCGTGCTTGACCGCCAGCCCACGCCGGTTGCGCCTCCACAGGAGCGCGAGGCGATCCGCTCGTCCCTTGCTGGGGCCGGTCCCGAGCGACTGCGTCTGGAGGACGTGAGCATCTACTACGGCGCCAAGCGCGCCGTCAATTCCGTGTCGCTGTCGATTCACAAGGGCGAGGTGCTCGCTCTCATCGGACCGTCAGGGTGTGGCAAGACGAGCCTATTGCGCACGCTCAACCGTCTCACCGAGCTGACCCCGAGCGCGGCGCGCTCCGGCGAGGTGCTGCTCGACGGGCAAGACGTGCACGCGCTGCAGGACACCACGCTGCGCTCGCGCGTGGCGATGGTCTTCCAGCAGCCCAATCCGTTCCCGATGTCGATCTTCGACAACGTCGCGTTCGCGCTACGCGAGCAGTCGCGCAAGCGGCCTCGCCGGCGCGAGCTCGAGCCGCTCGTGATCGAGGCGCTCAAGCGCGCCGGGCTCTACGACGAGGTTGGCGACGACCTCGATCGGCCCGCTCTGCGACTGTCGGGAGGTCAGCAGCAGCGGTTGTGCATCGCTCGCGCAATCGCACCGCGGCCCGAGGTGCTGCTGATGGACGAGCCCTGCAGTGCGCTCGACCCCATCTCTACGAGCGTGATCGAGGAGCTCATTCACGAGCTGCGGCGCGAGCTCGCCGTGGTGATCGTCACCCACAACCTCGCCCAAGCACAGCGCGTGGCCGACAAGGTGGCCTTCATGTACCTCGGCGAGATGATCGAGTATGGGACGGCCACGCAGGTCTTTGAGGAGCCGCGCGCCGAGCGCACGCGCGACTACGTACGCGGCGCGTTTGGATGAGGCTCAGGTGAACGTCTTTCCTATTCAAACCCCACCGCAGGAGGGTGCTCAGGCCAAGTGCCCGAACTGCGGCTCCGCGATAGTCGCCGACCAGCGCTACTGCCTTACATGCGGCCAGCCCTGCTCACCCGTGCGGCTCGCCTTCCTCGATGTTCTGCAGGCCGAGAGCGAGCTGCGCAGTCCGCCCACGATCGCCCAGCCTCCTTCCGGCTATCTGCCGCCGCTCCCTAGAGAGGAAGGCGCGATTGGCTCGCTGCGGCGCTACTCAGGGGTGTTTGGCTTGCTCGCCGTGCTGCTCATGACCGGTCTGATTGGACTATTGGTCGGTCACTGGTTGGCGCCCTCCAAAGCGCCAGCGACGCAGATCTTGAAGATCGAAGGCGGCTCGCTGCCCCTAGCCAGCGCACCCGCGAGCGGCGTCTCGACTACTCAGGCCGCCTCTACGTCGACCAAGGCGCCCACAGCCAAGAGCGCACCTGCCACAGAAGCTCAGGAAGTCAAGGAAGTAAAGGAAGCAGAATCGCCCAAGGCGAAACTGAAGGCCCCTGTCAAAACAAGCTCCTCCAGCCTGCAGAAGATCTCGAAATTGAACGGCAAGAAGTACCAGCAGGAAGTCAACAAGCTCGTCAAAGGCGACCAGCCAATCGAAACAGGGGGCTAAGTGCCACGCTGTCCGGAACTGCAAGTGACACACAGCTCGGGAAGCTGATGACTAGCTCCTCTCCAGTGCCGAGTGGCTCGCTCGCGGAGCTGCGCAGCCGCCGGCTGAGGCTTGCCGAAAGTGTGGCCGGTCTCACGTGGGACCTTGGCGGGCTCACGTACGAGATGGCGATTCGCGATCACTATCGCCTCGACGTGCTCTCCCGCCGCGCGGCTGAGCTACAGAAGGCCGACGCCGAGCTGGGCGAGGTGGAACGGCTGCTTGGCGCCGCCGAGGCCGGCGTTCATGGCCAGTGCCGCTCCTGCGGTGCGGTTCATAGTCGTGGCGCCGCCTACTGCTGGCACTGTGGCGCAGGCCTATTGCAGGAGGCACGCCCGGCGGCGGTGGTTCAGGACGCCGCCTCGAGCATATCCCCGCTCTAGCTTTGCTCTCAGCATTTTGTGTGAGGGTGCAGGTGCGCCGGCGCTGAGATTGCGCATTGGCTTCTGGTAGGTCCATGACACCCGTTCGTCGGACGCCAGCACTCTGAGCACGGACCTCCAACGTGCCTTTGCTCTGTAGCATCGCGCCTGTGCTGCTACGTCGAGGAAGCTCGATCCTCGCTGTTGCGAGCCTTATCGTCGTGGCCAACGCGCCCGCGCTCGCAAAGGCTCCGCTCCAAGCGCCGCACCAAGGCTCCTGTCCCATCTTTCCTGCGAGCAGTCCGCTCAACGAGGACATCTCGCATGCCTCCGTGGATCCCAACTCCGCGAAGTACATAGAAAGCATCGGCGCGCAGGTCCATCTGCATGCCGACTTCGGTACGCCCCCGAGCTATGGCATTCCTTACGCCGTCGTGGGCCCACATCAACCGAAGGCGCCGATCCACTTCACCGAATATGGCGAAGAATCCAATCCAGGTCCATATCCAATTCCGCCGAACGCGCCCGTGGAGGGGGCGGGGGAAGAAGGCGACCGCCATGTGCTCGTGCTGCAGGAAGGCACGTGCAAGCTGTACGAGCTCTCTGCCGCGCAGCGCAAAGGGCGCAGCTGGGACGCCAGCTCAGGCGCCGTGTTCAATTTGCGCAGCAATGCTCTACGCCCCGACGGCTGGACCTCCGCCGACGCCGCGGGCCTGCCGATCTTCCCGTTGCTCGTGCGCTACCCCGAGGTGCGGGCCGGGCAGATCGACCATGCCCTGCGAGTGACGGTGCAGCACACACAACGTGGCTACATCCACCCTGCGACTCATTTCGCCTCGAGCGACACTGATCCGAGCCTGCCCCCAATGGGCTTGCGCTTGCGCCTGAAGGCGAGCTTCAGCCTCGCCGGATACCACGGCGAGGCGCTCATAGTGCTGCGGGCGCTCAAGCGCTACGGCCTAATCGTGGCCGACAACGGCACGTCTTGGTACATCACCGGCGCCCCCGACCCGCGCTGGTCCAACGAAGACCTAGACCAGCTCAAGCAGGTGCCCGGCTCAGCTTTCGAGGCCGTCCGCAGCGGACCGATTCTGCGCCGCGGGTAGGCTGCTCAGCGCTGGTCGGTTGACGCGGGGTCGCGTTGGGCGAAAGCGTCCTGCGCAGCTACCGGCGTAGGTGTCTGAACCGGCGTCTGGACCGGAGGTTGTGGCGCCGCAGCAGGCAACGTCGGCTGCTGTTGATCGTGACTGTGGCTCTCACCGTTGATGGACTGCTTGAACTCTCGCAGACCACCGCCGAGCGAGCGTCCGATCTCGGGTAGCCGCCTAGCTCCGAACACCAGCAGCAGGATCACCACGAGGAACGCTATGTGAAGGGGATTATCGAGACCCATCTACGTTCAGTCTAGGGCCTATCGGGCAATGCAGGGTCATTTCGGTGTGATATCTCCACTTGCGGTGGACGGGGCCCATCCGGCTGTTCGCTCATGGCCTTGCGCACGAGCTGGATCGCCACCACCACCATCAGCAGCGCGAAGCCTATGCGCAGCACCGTTCCAGACAGCGCATTGGCGAGCGCCACGCCTGCTGCTGCGCCTGCAATCGACAGCAGGCCCATCAACAGCGCGTCGTGGCGGCGCACGTTGCCGTAGCCGTCTTGCTTGAAGGCGCCGACGATCGCCACCGGCACGATCGCCAGCAGCGAGGTCGCCTCCGCCTGGTGTTGGCTGAGGCCAAGGAAGATCACGAGGCCCGGCACGAACAGCACGCCGCCTCCCACCCCGAGCAGACCGGCTACCACCCCTGCGCACACCCCGATTGCGATTGCCGCGATCATTGCGCGAGCAGCTCCGCTGCGCTCGCCACCAGCACCGCTGCGAACAGCAGCGAGATCGAGCGCGTTGGCATGCGTTGCTGCAACCACGTCCCAATCAACACACCACCCACCGCCGGCACGCCCATCAGGATCGCGTCGAGCACGTGCACGTTGCCATAGGCCCCCTGGGTGGCCGCCGCATAGCCCGCTATGAACACGATCGCAGCCAGCGAAGTGCCGGTCGCCTCGCGCGCACCGTAGCCAAGCCACAGCACGAGCAGCGGCACCATCACCGTTCCGCCCCCCACCCCGAACAGCCCGCTGAAGACTCCTGCGGCGGTCCCGATCACCGCCAGCTCGAGCGACCGGAGGCTCATCGGCTCGAGCGACGCTCAAGCGTCATAAGACGTGTATGAGCGATCAGCCCGCATGGAGCGCCATACTAAAGGTCGTGTCCCCCGCTGCCACGCTCGTGGAGGCGCTCGAGCCGCTCCGCTCCGACCCCGCTCATGCAGCTGTGCTGCTCGACATCGACGGCACGCTCGCGCCGATCGTTCGCCACGCCGCCGACGCGCATGTGCCCGAGGCCACACGCACGTTGCTGATCGAGATATCCAAGCGCTACCGGCTGGTTGGCTGCGTCAGCGGACGGCGCGCCGCCACCGCGCGGCAGATCGTCTCGATCGGGAGCATCGCCTACATCGGCAACCACGGCGGTGAATTGCTGCGGCCTGGCGCCACCCGTCCGGAGCAGGACCCAGAGCTTGCAGCCTGGTCTGAGCGCGTGCGTGAGTTCGCGGGGCGCATCTACACGCCTGAGCACGAGCGCGCCCGCGTGCGCAGCGAGGACAAGGATGCGATCGCAGCTTTCCACTGGCGGGGCGCTCCCGACGAGCAGGCAGCTGCCGCGCTGGTG
>JBAPMC010000053.1:0-7978 GCA_049278415.1 Solirubrobacteraceae bacterium | reverse complement strand
CCGCGGCTATGAGGTAGATGTGCCGCGCACGCTCTCTGCAGAGCAGCGCGATCGCTACTCACGCCACCTCCTGATCCCCGAGATCGGTACCGACGGTCAGCAGAAGCTGCTCGACGCGAAGGTGCTGCTGCTCGGCGCGGGTGGTCTGGGATCACCGACGGCGCTCTATCTCGCTGCCGCCGGCGTCGGCACGCTCGGAATCGTTGACGACGACGTGGTCGATCTGTCCAATCTGCAGCGCCAGGTGATCCATTCCACCCAGCGCATCGGCATCCCGAAGGTCGACTCCGCCGAGGAGACGATCCATGGGCTAAACCCGGATGTAAAGGTCGTCAAGTACCCAGTACGCCTGGATGCGTCCAACATCATGGAGATCATCGAGGGCTACGACGTGATCGTGGACGGAGTCGACAACTTCCCCACCCGCTACCTGCTCAACGACGCCACCGTGCGTCTGAAGATCCCGGTCGTGTCCGCTTCGATCCTCGGCTTCGACGGGCAGCTGTCGGTGTTCAAGCCCTATGAGGGCCCTTGCTACCGCTGCCTGTTCCGCGAGCCTCCGCCGGCCGAGCTCGCGCCCTCCTGTGGCGCCAACGGAGTGCTCGGCGTACTGCCGGGCACGATGGGCTTGCTGCAGGCCACGGAGGTCGTGAAGCTGATTCTTGGCATCGGCGACCCCGCGATCGGGCGGTTGCTGCTGTACGACGCACTGGCCGCCACGCTCAGCGAGGTCAAGGTCCACCGCGACCCGGAGTGCCCGATCTGCTCGCGCCCGCCGGAGGAGATCTCAGACGATGAGATGGGCGTCTTCCCAGACTACGAGGCGTTCTGCGCCGCTGCAGGGTAGCCTGTCCCGCCGATGGCGACGATCAAGATCCCACCAGTGCTGCGCGCCTCCGTTGGTGGCGAGCGCGAGGTATCTGCTTCCGGCGAGAACGTCGGCGAGATCCTGCGCGACCTGGCTGACGCTCATCCCGCGACCGCCACCCAGCTGTTCGCCGAGGGCGGCGAGCTCAACCGCTACGTCAACGTCTACCTCAACGACGAGGACGTGCGCGTGCTCGACGGGCTCGATACGGCCGTTGCTGACAGTGACACGGTTGTGATCCTGCCGGCGATGGCCGGCGGCTAGACAGCCGCTGAGCGGCGCGATACTGCGTCCTCCCTCCCTCATGTGCTCAAGCACATTTCGGGTCGGTGCGTCCTTGTCTCGCTTGCCCATCGACTGTCTAGGTGCTTGCGGCTAATCGTCCACGATTGTCGTTGAGGCTAAATATTCCGACCGGGGGAGCGATTATGTTCCCGTGCCGATGAGAACCGGTCAGCCGCTCTATTTGCGACGCCTCACGGTTGTCGCTGTTTTCATGTCAGCGTTTGCGCTGGCCGCCCTTGCGGTCTGGGTCCTCTTGGCCGCACCGGCTTCGGCCAACAAATCCGCGCCCGAATACTCGCTCTCGGTTCTCGAGGGAGCCGACACGCAACCTGAAGACTCGATCGAGCACGTCAGCGCAAGCGTCAACGAGAACGCCGAAGTGTCGGTGTCCTTGACCCACAACGGTCTCGTTGTGGCACAAGACACAGGCAAAGGCTACGCGGGGTTCTCGCAGGCGCCGCAGGTGGGGGATGTGCTCACATTCGCATCCCAAGGCTTCACCACGGCCGTCACCTACGACGGCCTGCCCTCGCTGGACCCCACCGTATGCGTCGGCTCGAACAACTTCTCCGGTCAGCGCACGCTCGGCTACACCGTCGAAGGCGGCTACTACACCGTGGCACGCGCCCTTCGCCACACCTACTACTCGCAGCACACTCTGGCCCAGATACAAGTGCTTTCGGGATCTGCCTTCGGTGGCAGCTTCCTCAACCCGCTCGTCAACGGCGACACCGTTTACGCAGCCGAGTCGCTGAGCTCCCCGCTCCCCGGTGGGGCGACGTTTACCTATTACAGCGAGAACGACCGTCCGGTCGGTGGCTGTCCGCCGCCGCCACCCCCTCCGCAGCGGCCGGCTCCACTCGCCCTTACCGGGGCGTTCTCGAAATTCACGAGGATCTCGATCGCCAAACTGCTTCGCTCTGGATGGCCGACACGCGTGACGATCAACCAGCCCGGACAGGTCATTGAGGACCTCTACCAGCACAGCGGCGCGGTGCCCGCATTCGCGGCGACAAGCAAACATAAGCGCAAAGAGCGCAAAGCGCTGCTGCTCGCCCGCGGTACGGCGAGCGCCACCGTTGCCGGCACTGTGACAGTCACTATCCACCCCACATCCGCCGGTCGGCGTCTGCTCAAGCACGCGCACAGCGCCAAGGTGGTGCTCGTCACGACGCTCACCGCCAAGTCGGGCGCCAAGCTCGCACTCGCGCGCCACTCTCTCACTCTGCACCGTTAGACGCGTCCGACCGGCGGTGCCCCGGGTTCTGCGGACAGCCTCGGTCCTGTTCTCGGTGATCGCCTGGCTGCAGCCAGCCTGGCTGCAACCGCCTACGGTTCTGCCCCTCCCTTCGCGCACTGGCGCGGACGGGCCGCCACGGCCGTTCGGAGCCGAGCCGCCAGCGGGCGCCTTGCCAGGCCACACCGCCCGTTCATGGCAGAGGGAGCAGAACCACGCCTTGCTGTATGGCCCCTTCCCGCAAGGAGGGCTTCTACGAGGGGTCTCCGACGGCGTGCCCATGCTGAGCGAAGACACCAGCCTACGCGCGCTCACGATGAGCAGGATCAGAGCCCTCGGAGGCGCCATCGCGCGCATTCCCGTTGACTGGCGCAACACCGTCGAAGCCGCGCCACCTCCTTCCTTTCAGGCAAGTGATCCGGCGAGCCCTTCCTATCGCTTCTCCCGTCTTGACGCGGCTGTGCGCAGCGCTGAGGCCGCCGGTCTGCAACCGCTCCTGGTCGTATCGCACGCTCCCGCCTTTGCCGAAGCGCCCCATCCGTGGCCCTACGCTTATCGCGGCAGTTGGGCGCCCAGCCCGGTTGCCTTCGAGCAATTCGCGATGGCGCTGGCCCGCCGCTACGACGGCGCTTTCCCCGACCCGCTGCGCCCGGGCGCGGTGCTGCCGCGCGTGAGGCTCCTACAGGCGTGGAACGAGCCCAACCTCGCGCGCTACCTGGAGCCCCAGTGGGTGGCGGTGGGCCGACGCTGGAGCGCTTTTTCGCCGCCGCTCTATCGCCAGCTGTTGAACGGCTTCTACGCGGGTGTGAAGTCGGTGGAGCCCACCGACACGGTGGTCGCCGCGGGCATCGCCCCCGAGGGCGAACCCGCCGGTGTGGGGTCGATGGCGCCCGTGAGCTTCCTGGAAGATCTGCTCTGTTTGGGCGCTGCTAGGGCAAGTTGTCCTGAGAAGCCTCACCTGGACGTGCTGGCCTTCCATCCGTTGTCCGTTTTCAACCCAGACATCCCGGCGGTCTCAAAACTCGATGTAGCCATCTCCGACATCGCCAAGATCACCGGATTGCTGGCGCGGGCAGAGCGTCTGCATACGGTCTTGCCCGCCGGCCACCGGCCGGTATGGGTCACCGAGCTCAACTGGGAGAGCTCTCCGCCTACGTCCAAAGGTGTGCCCGGCTCTCTGCAGGCCGCCTGGGTCTCGCGTGCGCTTCACCGCCTGTGGGTGGCCGGCGTGAGCTTGGTCGATTGGCAGTTCCTGATCGATCCCTACGGCGGGGCGCCGCTGGCCTCGCCCGACGGCAGCCTGAGCCTCTACCCGCGACCGGCCGGGCTGTACGCCCCGGGGCCGGGAGGGGACATAGCGCTTGCCAGCCCCAAGCCCTTCCTGCGAGGCTTTACCCTCCCATTCGACCCCCTGCGCGTGAACCGGCGGCAGGTGCGCGTGTGGGCGCTGCTGATGCACGCGCGCCAGCCCGCACTCCTGCAACGTCAGGGGCGCGCCGGCCGTTGGAAGACGATTGCCCGTCTGCACGCCGATCGTGAGGGCGTGCTCAACCAGCTTCTCCGGTTGAGGGGAGGAGAGCATCTACGGCTTCGTGCAGGCAGTCTCAGCTCTGCGGCGGAGTGGGTGCCTAGTAGTCAAGCTCCCTGTAATCGTGGCCCCCTACCCGGGGCCGTCCACCGTGAGGTGTTGCAACCAGAACATCGGTCCACTGCATCCGCTTCCTGCCGCAACGCCTTCTACCCTCAAGGCAATGTTCGGGATTCCACGTACTCGGCTGAATTGCGCATCGGTCTGTAGCGGGGCGGTGCTGATCCTGCTCCTGACCGCCGTCCCCACGCTCGGCGAGGCAAGCCACGCCGGCTGGCCATCGATCGGCCATCACCAGGGGCACCCCAACAATGAAAGCGGCACGATGCGGGGCTTGGAAGGCCTCCACAATGAGCTGCTCGGGGGCGACGGCAACGACACGATCTGGGGCGGCAACGATGGCGACGTGATCTGGGGCGACTCTCACGCCGAGCTCAATCCCACCACCCAAACTGACGAGCTGCACGGCGGTAACGGCGACGACTGGCTCTACGCAAGCCACGGCTACAACCACATCTGGACCGGCGCCGGCGCCGACCACATCGCGCTTGTCTACGGCCACGGCATCGTCAACTGCGACGGTCCCGGGCTCAAGACGCTCGTGATGCGCTACCTGCCGCAGAACCGGCCCTGGAAGCTAGTCGGCTGCACCAACAAGCTGATCGTTCGCTACAGGGCATAAAGCGCCAGGCAGGGCGATGCCGCGGTCTCGCAAGTCTGCGGAACTCGCAACAGTGCTCTCTCAAAGCGTGGCTCAGACTGCTACGCGAGCTTCGGTGCTGTTTGTGCTCGCCATACCTGCGGCCGGCACGTGGCTCATGGCGTGCTCGGCAAGCGCCGTGATTGTGAGGCTGGGGTTGACGCCGACGTTCGCTGGGACGGCAGAGCCGTCGCAGACGAGCAGGTTCTCGTAACCGAACACGCATTGGTGGGCGTCCACCACGCCGTGCTCGGCGTCGGCGCCGATCACCGCGCCGCCGAGGATGTGGGCGGTGGTGGGGATGTTCAAGGCCGCCTCCGTGAAAGAGCTCTGTGCGATGCCGCCGGTGCGCTCCGCAAACCATTCGGCCGCCTTGTTGGCAACCGGGATGAACGTGGGGATGGGGCGCTCGGGGTCTTGTTCGGTGCTCAGCCACAGCGTTTTGAACGGTCCCTGTTTGGGACGCAGCGCTATTGCGTTGTCGAGCGTTTGCATCACCAGGATGATGATCGTGCGCCGCGACCAGTTCTTGGGGCGCACCACCTGCGCAAAGCGCTTGGGGTGGCGAATGATCTGGCCGAGCAGCTTCAGCGGACGCGTCGCGCGCGTGCCGTCGCCGGTCAGCAACGTGTTCAGGCGGCTCATCGAGTCGCCGTCGGCGCCATAGGTGACCGTCTCGATGTGGGTGTGCGGGTCGGGATAGATGCTCGAGGTGATCGCAACCCGTTTGATCAGGTTCTCCGGGTAGTCCTCGGGCACCGTCACCGCGAGGATCGCCTCGCTGTTGGTACGCACCAGCTCGCCGAGTCGCGCCGAGATGCGCGGAAGCGAGCCGCCGAGACGGCAGCGTTGCAACAGCGTGTTCGTCCCGAGTGGGCCGGCCGATACGACCACGCCACGCGCCCGCTGCACTTGGCGTTCCTTGCGCACCCATGCTCCCGAGCGGATGCTTTCGACCTCATATCCGTCTCTGCCGTCGCCAGCTCCAAGCGGACGAATGTCGATCACGGTGCGTTCCGGGCTCACCTTCGCGCCGCGCCTCTCAGCCAGGTAGAGGTAGTTCTTCACGAGCGTGTTCTTCGACCCGTGCGGACAGCCAACCATGCAGCGCCCGCACAGAGCGCAGCCGGTACGGTCGGGCCCATCGCCCCCAAAGAATGGATCGGGCACACGCTCGCCCGGCTCGCCGAAGAACACGCCAACAGGCGTCTTTTTGTAGGTGTCGGAGACACCAAGCTCCTCGCCTAGCTCCCGCAACAGCTGGTCGGCGGGATCATCGTGGGGGTTCATCGTCACGCCGAGCATCCGCTGCGCCTCGTCGTAGTGAGGGGCGAGCTCGGTCTCCCAGTCGGCGATCCCCTTCCACTGCGCGTCCTCGAAGAACGGTGTCGGTGGGACATACAGCGTGTTGGCGTAGCCGAGGCTGCCGCCACCCACCCCGCAACCGCTGACAACCGAGACGTCTTTGAACGTGGTCAGCCGAAAGATGCCCTTCCAGCCGATCTTCGGGCGCCAGAAGTAGCGCTTGTAGTCGGCGGTGGACTCGGGGAACTCGTGGTCGGCAAAGCGCCGCCCGCACTCGAGCACCCCAACGCGATAGCCCTTCTCGGACAGGCGCAGCGCCGAGACGCTGCCACCGAAGCCGGAGCCGACCACCAACCAGTCATAGTCAAAATGCCCTGCCATCCGCTGATCAGCTTAGGGCATATCCCGATGCACATGCTGATCGCAAGCGGGGATCCGCCGCGCCCTTTTGGCGCTTTGGCCAGACGCCGCTATATTCCGTGAAGTAATGGCTATGGAGCGGGTGCAGAACAAGCCCTGCGGCGGGCGCTACGGGGACATCATCCAGTCGATCGGCAACACGCCGCTCGTGGAGCTGCCGCGGCTGTCGCCGAAGCCCGGAGTGCGCATCTGGGCCAAGCTCGAGTCGCGCAACCCCACCGGCTCAGTCAAGGACCGCGTCGCACGCGCGTTGATCGAAGACGCCGAGGAGAAGGGCGCAATCCTGCCCGGACAAACGATCCTCGAGCCCACCTCCGGCAACACCGGCATCTCACTTGGAATGATCTGCTCACGCAAGGGCTACCGCCTGAAGGTGGTCATGCCCGAGAACGTCACCCCCGAGCGCACCCAGCTGCTGAAGATGTACGGCGCTGAGATCGTCTACTCAGAGGGTTCCAAGGGCTCCAACGGAGCGGTCGAGAAGGCGCTCGACATGGCCGAGGCCGACTCCTCCTACTACATGCCCTACCAGTACGGCAACATGGCCAACCCGAACGCCCACTACAACGGCACAGCCCTCGAGATCCTCGAGGAGCTCGACGAGGTCTCCGCGTTCGTCGCCGGTCTCGGCACGGGCGGCACGCTGATGGGCAACGGCCGCCGTCTGAAGGAGACCTTCGGCGACGCGGTGAAGATCGTCGCCGCCGAGCCAATGCAAGGCGAGCCCGTTCAGGGCCTGCGCTCGCTCGATGACGGCTTCATCCCGCCAATCATCGACATCTCGCTGCTCGACCGCAAGATCTTCGTCACCAACCGCGACGCCATCATCTGGACGCGCAAGCTACTTGACGAGGAGAGCGTGTTCGCAGGTGTCTCAAGCGGCGCCATCGCGCGAGTGGCGGTGCGCATCGCCGGTGAGCTTGACGAGGGCAACGTCGTGTTCGTCGTCGCCGACGACGGCTGGAAGTACCTGTCGAGCGGCATCTACACGCTTCCGGTCGATGAGATCGAGAACCTCGACGCCACCGTGTGGTGGTGAGCGGGGATGGACATCTCGCAAGAGCTGCTTGAGCAGATCCTCGCCCACGCCCGCGAGGAGGCTCCCAATGAGTGCTGCGGCGTAGTCGCAACCACTCCGGTCTCAGACGGTGAGCCAGCGCAGGCCGTACGCGTCCACAGTGCGGTCAACACCGCCGCAAGCCCACTGCGCTTCGAGATAAGCGGTCTGGAGGTGATGGGGCTGCTCGACTCGATCGAGGGCGACGGTTTGGAGATCGGCGCGATCTACCACTCGCACACTCGCACCGCTCCCTACCCGTCCCAGACCGACATCAACTTCGCCGTCAACTGGCCCGGTGTGGAGTGGATCATCGTTGGGCTCGCCGACCCCTCGGCGCCCGAAATCCGCTCCTACCTGATCGAGAAAGGTGCTGTTCGTGAGGTGGAGATCGGACAAATCGCCGTCTGAGGGCCGCCGTCAGCTCCCGTTCGTGAAGGTCGCCTATGCGCACAATCTGGCCGAGGCCGAACTTATCCAGGGACTGCTCCGTCAAGAGAACATCCCGAGCATGCTGC
>JBAPMC010000052.1:0-5280 GCA_049278415.1 Solirubrobacteraceae bacterium | reverse complement strand
CTTCCCATCAGCGCTTAGCAGGACGTTGGCTGGCTTAACATCGCAGTGCACGATCCTCTGAGCATGTGCGCTTGCAAGCGCACGACAGAGCTTGACCGCGACGGCTCGCGCCTCGGCGGGAGGGAGCGGTCCACGACGCAGTCTCTCCGCGAGGCTTTCGCCGTCGATGAGCTCAGCGACGTAGTAAGGACCCTCCTCCGCATGACCGATGTCATAGATCTGCACGATCCCTGGATCACTGACACGCGCCAACAACTGGGCCTCTTGTTGAAAGCGCGCAACCCAGGCGCTGTCCTCCGCCCACCAAGGCTTGATCACCTTCACCGCAACCGGACGCACCAGGCGACGGTCAAGCCCGCGGTACACGCGCCCGAAAGCGCCTTCGCCGATCAGTGCATGGAGTTCATAGCGTCCGTCCAGTGCACGGCCGGAGAGATCGGGCGTACGCAACATCGAGAGAGTATTCCGCGCTCAGACCGATTGGGGGCCGAGTAGGTCCACGAAGCCCACGCCTGTCAGTCGTTCCACCAGACGTCCTCCTCCTCAGCCGCCGCCTGCTCAATCTGCTCGGATGTCATGTCGGTCAAGCGATCCTCGACCGTCGCCTGAAGCGCCCTGTCAATGGTCCGCGCCCAATTGCTTCTTACAGTAGCTGCAACCCGGCGGGTAATGCTGAGCTCGAACTCGCCCCGAGCATCGGCTTCCGATCAAGCCGTCCCCAGGTCGCGATCGAGTTGCTCGGCCTGGCGACGCGCGAGCGCCGTGATAGTGAGACACGGATTTGCGGCGCTGACCGTAGGCCACGCGCTCGCATCGGCAACGACGACGTTCGGCACGGCGTAGCTGCGACCGAAAGGGTCACAGACCGCCGTGGATGGATCGGCTCCCATCGCCATTCCGCCCGCCTCGTGATGACTGTCTCCAGGGGAGAAGCGTTCGACCGCGCCCAGCCGATCGGCTTTCAGTGCTGTCCCCACTTGCTCGATCCCGCCAGCCATCGCGTCGAGCAGCGCGAGATCGGCCTTTGAATATGAGAAGTGAACCGTGTAGTCGCCCGGCTCGTCGCTGCTTCCGAGCTCAACAAAGCAGTCCTCACGAGGTTGCAGAGGCGCAAAGCTGCGCACCATCGCCGAGTAGGCGCGGCTGCCTGAAGGCTCCCAAACGGAGTACTCGCTCTGAGCGAAGAGGTCGTCCGAAGGCATGTGAATCTCCAGCTGGAAAGCGCGCGACTCGTCGGCGGGTACGGCGACGATCGCCGCCTCAGGCTTGTTCGGGTCGTAGAGCATTGGAGAGACAGGGTGGTATGCACGACAGAAGAGGTGATCAACGATCCCCTTGCCGAGACGACCGCTGCGATCCGGCAGCGCTGAGGCCATCGCCAAGCGCACCGACTCAAGCCCACCGGCAGCCAAGACAACGCTTCGCGAGCGCAACTCGTGCTCAGAGCCCACATCTAGATCGCTGACGGCCACGCCGGCGACCCTGCCGTCGCCACCGAGGAGCATCCGCCGGGCGAAGCTTCGTGCGGCGACGCGTAGTCGCGGCTGCTCCGCAGTCAGCAGACCGGCTCGCAACAGCGACGCGACCGGGTTGCCGACCGTGCCACCAATCCAGCCGTCCCGCGTCGCCTGTGTATCTACGGCATACGGACCTTGTTCCGCTGGCAGCCCCGACTCTCTGAGCAGCCGACAAACCGTCTCACCGAGCCCACCGGCGCCGAAGTCGCGGGTCACTCGCAGGTCGCGCTCAGCCCACTCGTAATAGGGAGCGAGGTCACCAAGCGACAGGGGCCAAACGGCAAAGTCTCTTGCGGCGAAGCGCGGTGCGGCGCCGTTCCAGAACAACGCCCTGCCGCCGACGCAGCCGATCAGGTGACCGAAACTGCCGCCACCGGCGTTTCTAGGGCTGTATTCGAGCATTGCCCGCAAGCGCGTCAAGCCAGCTCCGTCGAAACGTAGGTCGGTGGTGCTCGCATGGGTGAGAAGGACCAGCGGACCGCCATCGATCACGGCGACGCGGCGCCCACACTCCACCAACGCGCGCGCGGCGCTGAGACCGGCCGCGCCCGCACCGACGACAACCGCGTCCCACGGTTGCGTGACGGACGTCTCCGCCAGATCGCTGAGAGGAGTGAGCAGGAAGCGCTCGAGCGGTCTCATTCTCATCACTTTCCTCGTATTAGTCCTCTGCTCTCAACGCTGGTCTCACCAGGCCACGTGCCGGCGAGGCTGATATCAGCAGAAGAGCAGGTAGCACACTTCACCGAGTTGTATAGGGACTATCTGAGTTGCGTCGGACACGGTCGTCAGCCGCGCCTCCGTGGCCCATCCCTGACAGTCGCCGTGGAAGCGATTCAACGTGGTTTTGCCGTCCTTCATGTAAGTCAGGAAATAGGGATTGCCGGCTCCTAGATAAAAGGGGCGGACGATGTCCAGAGCGAGTGCGTCTTCGAGGTCTAGATATGTGCCAACCTCGACTGTGCCATCGGCTGGGTTGTCGCGGACGTGATCGATGTTCACGTTGAGCCTGCCGACGTTGGTCTTGAGGAAAAAGGTCTCTCCGCCAAGCTCAAAGAAAGCAAAACGCGTCCAACTTCGCGCCCACTGATGTAGCCAAACCGGATTTGAGACAAGCGGGGCTCGCCCGGATGGCGCAGAGGCGGTGACCGCCAATGAATAGATATAGACCTGACCGCCGCTGAAGCTGTAACAAAGGTAGTAGACAGCACCATCGATCGTGATCGGATGGGCGACATCAAAGCCTGTGGTCAGACCTGGGGCGTGACGACGCGAGTATCGATAGAGGGGCTTTGTGCTCAAGTCCTCGCCGAGCGGGATGAATGCAAAGACGCCATCCCCCGAGGCGTAGGCCATCAAATGAGGGGTATTGCCTATAACGAAAGGCTCGATCACATCCCACGGGCCACCGATGTCCAGGTGCGATTCGATCGGGGCTATCCATCCTTCGCCCTTATCGAAACGAAAGGCGCTTGCCTCATTCGCGCTGTTGACGCCAATCAAGTATGGGGCATCTCCGACTGTAGTTGGGAAGAGGTGACGGTAACCGGTTGCGAGGGGAGCGGAACCATCCTGTGACCAGACCTGCTCGACCGAGAGCTGCCCGGCCTTCGGCGAAGGCTGCACGGAGTAAAGCGTCGGCTGCGGGCTCATCGTCGTCTGCCGATCCATTGAGGAGGAGCCTTCACACCTGCGTTGTCCATGAGCCTCAACGCTCCCATCGACGCTGAAATTGGAGATTGAGGCTGTCCCCGGGAGCAATATTCATACCTGACCAATCATCCCATAGACCCGAATCTAGCGTTACTGGCCGGGACGCGACAGTGTGACTCCAAGCAGTGCGCTCGGCGAGGGCGGCGAACCGCTCTGCACTCCCGTCGGGCTGGTTGCTCTGGAGCTCCCAGTAGACGACGTAATTATTTCCTGCGCAAGCTATCGCTCCGCACAGCTCGCTCGCCTGAGCGGCGACGAACACCTCGCCGATCTGAGCTCGGAAGCGACCGGGATCTACATCGACGGGCCGTGCGCCAATTAGATGTCGTACCGACCCGTGCATCCAGTCCTCCTGACGTGCGGCCAAGTGGTAGGGCTGATCCGCCTGCAGCTCGCCTGCGAACGGGAGCGGAAAGCCCGCTCCGCTGCTCTGCGTGTAGACGGCGCCGTGGGTCAACGTGTACGTTCGCACCGCAAGCTTCTTGAAGCCGTCACCGTAAGTCTGTTGCGAATCCCAGAACAGGATCGCAGTCTCGTCAGGAACCTCCTCCGGCTTGCCCGGCAGGCCAGCGATGACAGTCGGGATGTACCCGTCAAGACCAGCGTCTATCTGCATCAGTACGGTCGCCGGCACGAACACCGTGCTCAGGCGCTCGTAGAAAGCAGGTATGTCGATCGCTTGAGCACGAAAGCCACGCCAGACACGGACGGCGTCGGGCGCGGGCGCCGCAGGCAGACGCGCGCTCATATTCGGGTAGCTTCCGTGTCTGGCAGGGACGAGGAGCAGGCAGCGCTAATTCTCACGCTCGAGCTCACCTTCCATCTCACCGCAGACACACAACGCAAAGCCTTGGGGCGGAAAGAGCGTGTTCTTTGCGAGGACGCGAATGTGGTACGAGCCGGCTGATGGTTTTGCGATGACCGTCTGCTGGACGGTGTTGCGTGTGTCGAATCGCAGGCCCCGCAGATCTGGGTCGAGGTACTTTTCGTTGGGAAGAAGCCAGGCGTGATCTTCGTTTCCGCGCCGCCGCAGCCCGCCTGGTCCCTGCACCTCGAGCGCGAGCGCGTTTTGCACGCTGCGAACCGAATAGTCGGTCCAAGCCAGCACGATTCGCAGTGACTCACTCGCCTCAGCGGGGACCGTGACACGAAACGTGTGGATCGCCTTGTGAAGCGCACCTGTCGGCGCGCGGCTCTCGAGCGCATCGTCGTCTCCCTCGGCAACGTCGATGAGACCGATTGCACGCCGCTTCGGACAGGCGCTATGCGGGAGCAAGGTGCTCAAATCGATGCGGCCAAAGCCCTGATCGAAGTCCGGATAGCCACAGTCTCGTTCGTCTTCGGCGGCGCGAGCCCAGGGAACACGCAGCGCACCCGCGATCAGCACCGCGCGCAGGAGCGCCGAGGAAGGATTTACCAGCTTGCACTCCTCGCGTAGGAACTGGCGCACTACCGCGGCGGCCCCACTGACGACGGGGGTGGCCATGCTTGTCCCAATCATGAAGGCATAGCGGCCTTCAAACTCGGCATGTAGCTTCCAGAAGCTGCGATCGGGCGCTTCTGTGGCACGCGGCGCAAGGATCGCCGTCCCAGGTGCAAGCAGGTCGGGCTTGATCGCATCCGAGTCGGTCGGGCCCCGGCTGCTCAACGCGGCCGGCAGCGCCGGATCGCCAACCACCAGCTGATCTTTGGTCGGCGGCGCCGGAAAGCGCCGCGGGGCATAGCTTCCCCAGGTTGCGTCTGCGAAGTCGCAACGGTCACTCGCGCAGGCCCCAACCGTGAGTGCGTTCTTCGCCGTCGCGGGCGTGCCGATCGAGTAGAGCGACGGATAGCCGGTGATCGCCTTGCCAGCGTTCCCAGCAGCAATGACCACGAGCACGTCTGGCCTTTCCCGCGTGAACGTGTCGATCGCCATCGAGCCGTTCTCATACACGCTTGCAAGCGCAGTGCCCCAACTGAGATTGATGATCTTCGCTCCATGGTCGGCCACCCTGCGCAGAAGCTCGGCGAGGTCGGTCGGCAGGCACATCCCACCGGCTTCGCTGACGAC
>JBAPMC010000051.1:0-2710 GCA_049278415.1 Solirubrobacteraceae bacterium | reverse complement strand
CATAAGAGCGTACAAGCGGAACAACGTCGAAGTTGTTGGCAGGCGGGGGAGAGGTGGTGAACCACTCGAGCGTGTTTGCCTTCCATGGGTCCGGTCCCGCGATCGCGCCGTGCTTGAGGCTGCGGGTGACGTTCACGATCGTCGCAAGCACACCGGCGCCAAGGATGAATGATCCGATCGTGGAGATCAGGTTGTAGAGCGCAAGATTTCCGACGTTGTCGTACTCATACACGCGCCTGGGCATGCCGTCGAGCCCGATCACATGCTGGATCAGGAAAGTGGCCAGGAAGCCGAAGAACATCAGGTAGAAGCTCAGTTTGCCGAGGCCCTCGCTCAGCATGCGGCCGGTGATCTTCGGGAACCAGTAGTAGATCGCGGCGAAGATCGTGAACACGGCGCCACCCATCAGCACGAAATGGATGTGGGCAACCACGAAGTAGGTTTCGTTGAGCTGCCAATCGACCGGGAACACAGCCAGGAACACGCCGGAGATGCCACCGATCATGAACAGCGCGATGAAGCCCACGCAAAACAGCAGCGGCGTCTTGAATTCGACGGTGCCCTGCCACAGCGTGGCGATCCAGTTGAAGATCTTCACGCCGGTGGGTATGGCGATCAGGAACGAGCTCAACATCACGAACACCACCACTGCCTCTGGGATCGGAGCGGTGAACATGTGGTGCGCCCAAGTCAGAAAGCCCAGGAAGGCAATCGCCACAGTCGAGGCGGCGATCGCCTTGTAGCCGAAGATCGGCTTACGCGCGAACACCGGCAGGATCTCAGAGACGATGCCGAAGCCGGGCAGCACCATGATGTAGACCTCGGGGTGCCCGAAGAACCAGAACAGGTGCTGCCAGAGCAACGCGGAGCCGCCGTTGGCCGGATCAAAGAAGTGCGTGCCGAAGTGCCTGTCGGTCAGCAGCATTGTGACCGCTGCGGCGATTACCGGCATCGCGAAGATGATCAGGATCGAGTAGGTCAGGATCGCCCAGATGAATAGCGGCAAACGACCCCAGCTCATGCCGCGCGCACGCATGTTGGCGATCGTCGCGTAGAAGTTGACCGCTCCAAGGATCGAGGAGAGACCCGTGAGGTGGATCAGGTAGATCCACGCGTCCTGGCCACCGCCCGGGGAGTAGTTGATCCCAGACAGCGGCACATAGCTGGTCCAGCCGGCTTCCGGCGGATTCCAGAAGATCGAGGCGTAGAAGACGAGGCCTCCGGCGAGCAGCAGCCAGTAGGAGAGCGCGTTCAGGCGGGGATAAGCCATGTCTCGGGCCCCAACCATCAGCGGGACGAAGTAGTTGGCAAGGCCGGCCATCATCGGCACGACGAACAGGAAGATCATCGTCGTCCCGTGCAGGGTGAACAGCTGGTTGTAGATCTGTGGAGAGACCAGCGTGTTGTTCGGTAGGCCCAGCTGTAGGCGGATCATCAGCGCCTCGACGCCACCCAGCACAAAGAACACGAACGTCGTGACCATGTACATGATCCCGATCCGCTTGTGGTCGGTTGTGGTGATCCAGCTCGCCCAGCCACGTGCCTCGCGCTTGGCGTCGTGGGCGACTATCTGGGGGACTGGGGCTGCGTAGGTGGCCATGACTCTGGTCTCCTGACTAGGGGTTCTCGACCTGGCCGGCGCCGATCTGGCCGCCGAGCTTGGCGCGTGCGATCTGCGCGGCTGCGTTGGCTTGGGCGATCTGCTTCTTCTGGTAGGCCAGCCACGCTTCGAACTGGGCAGGTGGGACTGCCTTGACGGTGGCGATCATCCGTGCATGCCCGCGTCCACACAGCAGTGCGCACTGACCTCGGAAGATGCCCGGTTTTTCGATCTTGAACCACGTGTAGTTGTGGTAGCCCGGCACGGCCTGGAACTTACCGCCGAGCTGCGGAACCCACCAAGAATGAACCACGTCGGAGGAGACGATGTCAAGCGTGACAGTGGTTTTCGTCGGGACCACCATCTCCTCGTAGGAGTAGGGCGCTCCAAGGCCGTCCGCTTCATTAGCCCCCGGGTAGATGTACTGCCACACGAACTGGCGACCCACCACAGTGATTTTCAGCGACTTGCCGTTCGGGGGCAGCCTGCGTTCAGCGCTCGCATACTGGCGTGCGCTGTCGCTGACGAGATTGTCGCCTTCGGGACCTGAGTTGACCGGATCCTGGATGGAGGAGAGCCTGGTAAAGGTGAGCACGGCCAGTGCAAGCAGGATCACTGCGGCGCCCAGGGTCCAGCCAATCTCCAGACGGGTGTTGCCGCGGATCTGAGCCGCCACGGCGCCCTTGCGCGCACGAAAGCGGTAGAGGGCGTACCCAAGGGCTCCCTCTACAAGCACGAAGATCACAAGCGCCACGTACAGCGTGATCTTGTAGAGGCCGTTGATCGAGTTCGCGTTCGGTGACCCACCCGACTGGGGAGTGAAGAACGCGAGAGGGGTGGCAAGCAGGTGGCCCAAGGCGGCCAGGATTCTATTCACGCACGGGCGGAACGCGCGTGCCCGCCCTCAAAAACGTCCCAGGATGCCCACTTGGGCGCCCTTCAAAGGTGCCCGGGATGCCCGCTCGGGTGCGTTTCAAAGGTGCCCGGGATGCCCGCTCGGGTGCGTTTCAACGCCCGAGGAAGCGGGCGGGACGCTTGGCCAGGAAGGCGCCAACACCCTCGACAAAGTCCTCGGTGTCGGCCATTTCCTGCTGGAGTTTGGCCTCCACC
>JBAPMC010000050.1:0-6118 GCA_049278415.1 Solirubrobacteraceae bacterium | reverse complement strand
CGCAGAGCACGCGCGAGGCGTGGAGCTTGGACATCGAGATCTCGCGTACGGGGTACTCGCCGTTGTTGAAGCGCCAGGCCGTGATGTAGGTCATCTGCCGCGCGGACTCGATTTTCGTGGCCATCTCCGCGAACTTGTGGCGGATCACCTGGAAGTGGCCGATCGAGCGGCCGAACGCCTTGCGCTCGTTGGCGTACTCGAGCGTCTTGTCGAAGCACTTCTGCGCGCCCGCCACACAGCCGGCGGCGCCGATCAGACGCTCGCCCTGAAGCTCCCACATGATGTGGTAGAAGCCCTTGCCCACCTGGCCGAGCACGGCGGAAGCGGGAACTCGCACGTCCTGAAAGGCGAGCAGGGCAGTGTCCGATGCGTGCATCCCGAGCTTCTCGAGCTTCTTCTCTCGGATCACCCCGGGGGCGTCCATCGGCACGAGGAACAGCGTGAAGCCGTCATAGCCTGCCTCGGTGTCGGTCTTCGTGACGAGCACGATCACGTCGGCGCGGTGGCCGTTGGTGATGTACGTCTTCGAGCCGTTGATTACGTAGTCATCCCCGTCCTTCACCGCGCGCGTCTTGATGCCTTTCACATCAGAGCCCGCGTCGGGCTCGGTGATCCCTATGCAGAGGATCTTCTCGCCTTTGATGGCGGGCACTACCCATTCCTGCTTCTGCTCCTCGGTGCCGAAGGCGAGGATCGGGGGCATCGCCATGTCGGTGTGCACCGCAACGCCCATCGCCAATCCGCCCGAGTTGGCGTTTGTGATCTCCTCCGCCAGCACGAAGCTCGTGTAGTAGTCGCCGCCCTGGCCGCCATATGCCTCGGGCTTGTCGAGGCCGAGGAAGCCGAGCTCGCCCATGCGCGTGAACACCGAGTCGGGGAACGTCGTCTCCTCCCATTCCATCGCATGGGGGGTGAGCTCTTTGAGCACGAATTTGCGGATCGACTCGCGCAGCTGTTCATGCTCGTCGGTGAAGATGAAGTGCTTGCGCTTGGTCTGGTGGTCGGGCTTCAGGACCCCCAGTTCGGGGGACTGGCTGGTGTCGGTGGCGGCCATTTCGGCTGTGGCTCCTTGGGTCGTTCGTGTCGTCGCGTTGGTCGTGCTCGTCGAAGCCAGACGCTAGCGCTTTGACAAGAACAGGCTACCGGTTACTGGCTGGGTGGCCAGGCCGTGCGCTGGTGGATTCGAGGGGACAGTTAGGATGCCGAGCGTGTCCGAGCAGCCGACAGGCGAGTCAGCCCCCGTTGATGGCGGCTCGCCGCCCTCGGAGGGGAGCGTCGTCCTCTATGCAGTTGACCGCGGCGTAGCCACGATCACCCTGAACGAGCCCTCCACGCGCAACGCGCTCTCCGCGCAGGTGCTCGACGGTCTGATCGCCGCATTTGAGCGCGCCCGCAAGGACGACGCCGTGCGTGTAGTGGTGCTCGCCTCCTCGCACGACACGGTCTTCTCCTCCGGCGCCAATCTCGGCGGCTTCGCGGGCGACGCGTCGCTTGTGCACAAGCACTTCGGCTCCGAGCGCTTCGTCTCGCTGTTCCGCCTGATCAGCGCGCTCGGCAAGCCCACCCTGTGCGCCGCCTCGGGGCACGTGCTCGCCGGCGCGCTGGGGATCGCGCTCGGCTGCGACCTGATCGTGGCCAAGGACACCGCCACCTTCGGCACGCCCGAGATCAACGTGGGCGCGTTCCCGTTCATGATCATGGCGCTCATCTACCGCAACGTGCCTCGCAAGAAGGCCAACGAGCTTTTGCTGCTCGGCGAGCGCTGGAGCGCCGCCGAAGCGCTCGAGGCGGGGATCGTCAACAAGGTCGTCCCCGCCGAGGAGTTCGACGCCGCGGTGGAAGAGTGGGCGCTCAAGCTAGCCGCCAAGTCGCCACTGATCATGCGCCTCGGCAAGGAAGCGATGCGCCGTCAGCTCGACATGCCCTTCGACGACGCGCTCGACTACCTGCGCGCCCAGCTCACGCTGGCGCTCTCCACCGATGACATCGTGGAGGGCGTCACCGCCTTCTTCGAGAAGCGTCCTGCGGAATGGAAGGGCCGATGACCTCCTTGCTGCGCCCGCTGGTCGAGGACCTGCATGCGCGTCGTGCCCAGATCCGGCTCGGCGGAGGCCAGGAGAAGATCGACAAGCAGCACGAGAAGGGAGCCCTCACAGCACGCGAGCGGATCACTCTGCTCGTAGATGAGGGCACCTTCACCGAGCTGGGCATCCACGGCAAGCCCCACACCTCCCAGCGTGCGATGGACGGGGTCGACGCGCCCGCCGACGGCGTAATCACCGGCTACGGCAAGGTTGACGGTCGCCTTACCGCGGTATGTGCGTATGACTTCACGGTGATGGCCGGCTCGATGGGCATGACCGGCGAGTTCAAGGTCACGCGCCTGCGCGAGCTGGCTTTGACCAAGCGCATCCCGTTCGTGTGGCTGCTGGACTCCGCCGGCGCACGCGTGCAGGAGGCCGCGGGCGCGATGTTCGCCGGCTCCGGCCACCTGTTCCGCGAGGAGGTCATCATGAGCGGCGTCATCCCGCAGGTCGCTGCATTGATGGGACCGTGCGCCGCCGGCACCGCCTACATCCCCGGGCTCGCCGACTTCGTGCCGATGGTCAAGGGCCGCGGCTCGATGGCGCTCGCTGGGCCGCACCTCGTGCGTGCAGCCGTCGGCGAGGACGTCACCCAGGAGGAGCTCGGCGGCTCGCGCGTGCACTGTCGCAAGTCGGGCGTCGGGGACATGGAGGTCGCCTCGGATGAGGAGTGCATCGAGCGCATCAAGCAATACCTGTCGTTCATGCCCCAGAACTGCGAGCAGCCGCCGCCGATCCGGGTGGGCGACGCCAACTCCGACCCGATCGAGCGTGGCGACGAGGAGCTGCTCGACGTGCTGCCGGAGTCCAACCGCAAGCCTTATGACATGTATGAGGTAATCAGGCGCATCGTGGATACCCATCCGGGCACACCCGGGGGGGCGCAGGCAGGCGACGGTGAGATCTTCGACATGAAGGGTCAGTGGGCAAAGACGATCATCACCTGCTTCGCCCGCTTCGGCGGACGCCCCGCCGGGATCGTCGCCAACCAGCCCAAGCAGCTCGGCGGGATTCTCGACAACAACTCGGCCGACAAGGCCGCTCGCTTCGTAAACCTGTGTAACGCCTTCGGCATCCCCTTGGTGTTCATCCAGGACGTGCCCGGCTTCATGGTGGGCACGAAGGTCGAGGCCGAAGGCATCATCCGCCACGGAGCGAAGATGCTGTACGCCGTAGCCAACGCCACCGTGCCGAAGATCACCGTGATAACGCGCAAGGCCTACGGCGCCGGCTATTACGTGATGTGCGGGCGCGCGTATGAGCCCGACCTGATCGTTGCTTGGCCGAGCGCCGAGATCAGCGTGATGGGCGCCGAGGGCGTCGTTGAGATCGCCTTCCGCAAGGCGGTCGACGCCGCCGAGGACCCCGCCGCCAAGAAGGCTGAGCTGGTGGAGAGCTTCAAAAAGATGTTCGACGTGTACATCGCCGCCGGCAACGACCTCGTGGACGACGTCATCGACCCGCGCGAGACCCGCCTCACGATCTGCCGGGGCCTCGAGATGGCCGAGGGCAAGAAGATCGAGCGTCCCTATAAGAAGTCGGGCGTCGTTCCGGTATGACCAAATCAAGCCACGGAGGGAACCTGTGAGTCTCGACGATCCCGTCGTCATCACCTGCTCGATCTCTGGTGTGATCGCCAATCGCGAGCAGTGCCCGGCGATTCCCTATACGCCCGAGGAGTATGGCGAGGAGGCGCGTCGCGCGGTCGAGGAGGGCGCCTCGATGATCCACATCCACGCGCGCAAACCCGACGGCACGCCCTCCTATGAGATCGAGGACTTCAGCGCCATAACGGAGGCGATCAGGGGCGCCGTGGATGATGTGATCGTCAACTACTCAACCGGCACGATCGGCGTTCCCGTGTCCACGCGCATCGAGTACTTGCGCGCCTGCCGCCCCGAAGTGGCGGCTTTGAACATGGGCTCGATGAACTACGCCAAGTACTCGCGCTCGCGCAAAGAGTTCGTCTTCAAGATGGTCTTCCAGAATCCGTTCGAGGAGATCGTCGAGCTGCTCGAGGCGATGAACGAGCTTGGAATCAAGCCCGAGCACGAGTGCTTCGACCTTGGGCACGTCGGCTCGCTCGCGCCGCTCGTTGACATGGGGGTTTTGAAGACCCCGCTGCACGTGGACTGCGTGATGGGGGTGGTTGGCGGCATCCCACCAACGCCGCGCAACCTGGCCGCGATGGCCGACAACATCGGCGAGGTCCCCGGGGGCAAACACCACTGGGGCGTAATCGGCATCAGTCGCGACCAGTGGACCTTGATCGCCACGGCGCTCACGCTCGGCGGCTCGATCAGGGCAGGTGTTGAGGACAATCTCTACCTCCCCGACGGCACGATGGCTCGCTCCAACGGCGACCTGATCGCCCAGGCGCGCAAGATGACCGAAGACGTTGGCCGCCGTCCCGCCACAGTGGCCGAGGCACGCGGCCTGCTCGGGATCGCCTGATGGGTGGAGCAGCGAATCGGCCCACCGCGTCGCGGAGCGCTTGATGAGCCTGCCGCTGGAGGGCATCCGTGTGCTGGACCTTTCGCGCCTGTTGCCAGGAGGCTTCTGCTCGCTGCTGCTGGCCGACTTCGGCGCTGAGGTGCTGAAGGTCGAGGACACCGGCGCGGGCGACTACATTCGCTGGGCGCCTCCCTATTACGAGGGCGCCGAGGACAGCGCCAGGTCGGCGATGTTCCTGTCGCTGAACCGCAACAAGCGCTCGATCCGCATCGATCTCAAGAACGAGGCCGGCCGTGAGGTGCTGCTGCGGCTCGTGCGCGAATACGACGTCGTGCTCGAGTCCTTCCGCCCAGGCGTGCTCGACCGGCTCGGCGTCGGCTACGAGCGCATGCGCGAGGAGAACCCGGGGCTCGTCTACTGCGCGATCACCGGCTACGGGCAGAGCGGACCCAAGCGCGACGCCTCCGGGCATGACATGAACTACCTCGGCCTGATTGGGTTGCTAGGCCTGACGGGTGAGCAGGGAGGACCGCCAGTGCAGGCGGCCGGACAGATCGCCGATCTGGGAGGTGGCGCGTTGATGGCGGCGTTCGGGATCTTGGCCGCGCTGAGGGAGCGCGACGGCGCACCTACGCGGTCAGACCCCCAACTCTCCTCAACCACCGATCCCGCGCCTGCGCGGGATGGGAAGCGGAGTGGTTCCGGCCTGGGTCAGGTGGTGGACGTATCGATGGCCGATGGCGCGCTCTCCTGGCTGGCGATGGTCGCCGGGCAGTATTTCGCCGACGGGGTGATTCCCAAGCGTGGCGAGCAGCTGCTCGCAGGCTCAGTGATCTGTTACCGCCCGTACGAGTGCGCCGACGGCTGGGTCTCACTTGGCGCTCTGGAGCCCAAGTTCTGGCAGGCGTGGTGCCGAGGCGTGGGACGGGAGGATCTGATTGAGCGACAGTTCGAGAAACCGGGGTCCGAGGCGCACGAGCAGGTAGTCGAGGTGTTCAAAGGGCGCACGCGCGCGCAGTGGACTCAGTTTGCAAGCGAACACGACTGCTGTCTGGAGCCGGTCCTGGACCTGGACGAGGCGCTCGCCTCAGAGCTGGTGCAGGAGCGCGAGATGGTTGTCACGCTCGACCAGCCCGGGGTTGCAGAGGGCGTGCGCCAGCTCGGGATCCCCGTCAAGCTCGACCGCACCCCCGGCGAGCACAACCGCCTGCCCGGGCCGGGGCTCGGTGAGCACACCGAGGAGGTCCTGCGCAGCGCGGGCTACTCAGACGAGCAGATAGCCGAGCTGCTCGAGCAGGGCGCCGTTGCGGGCAAGTCCGTAGCCGCCAAGCAGGATTCGTTCCTCGCCTGAGCCGCCGTCTCCGGCTCAGATTGCTCGTTATCTGTAGCCCTATTTTCAGAAGCACGGGTTGACAAGAGTTCAGCACTCGTGTATAACCACCCAATGACTCGATATCCCACACGGGGTACCGAGCAGACATAAGGTCGGGTTGGGTTTGGCCCCTGTGGTCTGACGCTAACCGGTTTCAGCAGGGCCCTTGGGAGAGGGACCGGGTCGTTTTTGAGAGGGAGTTGTTTTT
>JBAPMC010000049.1:0-4169 GCA_049278415.1 Solirubrobacteraceae bacterium | reverse complement strand
GGACACCATGACGGTAAGCACGGCGCGACCATAGTTGCAATTCCGCCCCTTCGCCCTGCGCATCGGCGCAAGTCTAACGAGGCGAATCGTTTGACGTTCAGTGGTACGGCAGCCTTACGAGTGCTCGAGGTTCAAGTGGCCGTTGCAAGTCGCACCAAGATCATGATCCATCGCGTCCGCTGGCTGCACGGCCAATGCGTTGCTCCAAAGGGCTAGAGAAATCCCCCTTGACAGGCGCTGTTGTTCCGGCTAGGGTCCTCGCCAAATTCCAAATGTAAGGACGAAGAGGTTTTTTTGGAACTTCACTTTGTGAGTGCTGTGCAGGGCGTCAGCTCCGACGTTCCCTCTGTCAGCGGACGACGCGACAGAAACGTGGTCGCTCGCGCTCGTGTGAAGATATGGTGAACGTGGGCCCTGTGCAGCCGGGACTTGTGCAGCGCAAGGAAATTGCGCGGCTGCTGATCGACCAAGGTATCGAACCTGCCGACCTCGCCCTTGAACCGGAGCCGGGCGCCGCAGCCAGCCTGACCGCCGATCTCGGTATCCCCTTTCCCGATGGGCTTGCTCCGCTCCCCCTGCCAATCGTGCCGTCACCGGCTCCCGGCGATCCACTGCCGCCGGCGGACATCTTGGTGGTGACGTGGACGGTGGCTGAGGTCAATGCGCTCGCCGACGTCTTTACTCCCGGGCAAGGGCGCAACGCCTGGTACCGATACGACCGCGGGTTTGAGGAAAAATATGCCGACAGCATCCGGCCTGGGGCCCCGGCATTAAAGGCACGCCGCCTCGGCAGTTACTTCCCGACGCGAATTGGCGATACCTCTGTGCTGTGCGTCAAGTCCGAGCTCCACCTCAACCAGGACGGGATCTCCACGGGGGAGGGAACCGCAACCTTGCCGGTCAAGGACTTCTTCGCTCAAATGATCGAGGAGGTCAAACCGAAGGTTGTCCTCACGATTGGCACGAGTGGCGGGGTCAGTGCTGAGCAGGATCTCGGGGACGTCGTCGTCACACGCGCGGCCAAGTTCCGCTGTCACGAAGAGTTTCGCAACGAACCGTTCAATGGGCAGACGTACAAGAGCGACTGGAGTATTCCAATCACTCACTTCGCCGCGGGCGAAGAGTTGATGAGGCGTTATTCAGACCGTCTGGCTGAGCCCGCCTTCCTGCCCCCAACCAAGCGCTACGGCTATGACGGGCCGCTACTGGAGAACAAGCCGCAGAACACGCCCGACATCAAGCGCGACGGAGCCCAGATGCCGGCCTTTCATCCGGTACTAACCACCGATTACTTCGAGTTCGGTACTTCATCGAATCATCTCGATCAAGAAGGCTGTGCGGTCGAGATGGGCGACGCGGCGCTCGGCCTGCTGTGCTCCGAGCTTGCAGATCCGCCGCGTTGGGCGATCGTCCGTAACCTGTCCGACCCTCAGATCAACGGCGATCTGCCAACAGCTCCAAGCCGGCTCAACATGCAGGTGCACTGGGCGGTCTGGTACTACGAAATCTATGGTTACTGGACGAGCATCAGCGGCGCCCTCGCAACGTGGGCGATCGTCGCCGGACTCGATCAGAGCGCCTGAAGGTGGCGAGGGTGCCCGAGGACACTCGTTTGCCAACCGAGGTCGAGCTGGCCTATGAGGTCATGTCTTGCAACGCCATGCGCGTCGCCCAAGAGCCCATCGGAAAGCCTCATCCATGCGGCTATTTTCGCAAGTGGGGCACCTATCACTCCTACGACTACACAACCGATGGACCTCCTGGGCAGGGCATCGTTCACGAGACTCGCTATGTGGGGCGTGCGCCACTAACGCCGGAGCTGCTCAGCGGCTGTCGCAAGACCCCGCTGATGGCGGTCGGCATCAATCCGAACGTGCCCGGGTGGTGGGCTCGTCACCGCCGATCGGTTGCGCCCCTGTTCGACGACTACAAACAGTACGCCCACTATTTCCGCTACCGCGAGGTTGCCAAGCTGCAGTTGAGCGAAGCCGATTACCTGGCCTACGGAGGCGGGCCCGACGACACCCCTTTCTCGGAGATCGAACTGAATATTCCCGAGGACGAGCACGGCGACCGGCCAATCAAAGTGGAACTTCAACCTCAGCCGATGTACGAGGCTTACCAAAGCTTGCTCGACTCGCTTGCTGCGGCCATGGGCTGGCACGATGCTCAGCTGACCGTCGGTGAGGATCTCAGCTACGGCAACATGGTTGCAATGCCCTCGGCGAAGTGGACGACGAGGGCAGACCCCGGTGATCCGAGCCTGCCGCCGATGACGACAGCCGAGCGTGACGGGATCGTCTCCGAATGCTTCCGCGAGCGCCGTTATTTCCTGAGGCAGCTATTCCAGAGCCTGCCATCGGTGTTGCTTGTGTTCAGCCAGAGCACGGCCAACGCCTTCATCGCCGAGCTCGGCGCTAGGTTCAGCGTCGGCGCACCTGAGCCCGAGGAGCCGCTTGAGAAGCTGATGGGCCGCGAGATCCGCCTGCATTATGGTGAAACGCCCGAGGGCCGCGAGATCGACGCGCGCGTCATCTTCGCGCCGCACGTCACAGGGAATCCGCGCGACTTCGCTCAGGCGCGCGCGCGAGTGGTCGAGCAGCTGGTCGCCGAGGCGCAAGCCGGACGATTGACTTACAACACAGGTAGCCATCATCTCACTCGTCCCGCAGGCGCTTGCGTTTTCTGCCCTATGCTCGAGATCGGTCCATGCGACTACCTTGAGGAACTGCAGCCCCTGTCAGCCGCGCCCAGGTTGACCGCAGACTCCACGGTTGCATCGCTTCAAGAGGAGAAGCAGCTGCAGCAGGCGTTGATGGCGGACATCGTCGAGAGCGCCCCGCCGGTTGAGAAGGCCTGGGCTGCAAGCGACGAAGTAAACGACGTCTCTCGCAGCAAGTCGGCCCCATGACGCCAGAGGATCTAGCAAGCGAGGATGTCCTCTTCTTCGATCTCGTGGGGCTGGTCGCAAGCGACGGCGGGCGCTTCTCGGCGATCCCGGCCGCCGAACAGTGGTTCGGCGTTGCAAACCGATGCGGAGTCCTGTGCAACCTCGGCCCCGGGCGAGACGCTCGTGATATTCGGCGGATACTTGAAGAGGCCGAAATCGACGGGCACTTTGACGAGGATCTGCTTGTGGCCGCGAGTAATCTGCCCCGTCCACTTCCCGACCGGCGCGCCTTCGCCGTGGCGGCCGCCCTCGCTGAGGTCCCAGCCGGCCAGTGCGTCTTTATGAGCGCCGATCAGGCGATGCGCGCAGCCGCCGCGAAGGCCGGAATGCGCAGCACGGCGCCTGTTGAGCAGGCAGGCGAGGCGGAGCTCCTCTTTGGTGAGGAAGAACCTCGCGCGGGCCTGCTCGCCGGTGAGATCGACGAAGACATCGGGCCGACGTTTGTCCTAACCGGGCGGGTCGTCACGATGAACGCGAGCAGGGATGTTCACGATGACGGTCAGGTCGCGATCAGCCATGGACGGATCATCGCAGTTGGTCGGCGTGACCAAAAGCTGCCGGCGGCGTTCGCTAACTCTCCGCGCATCGAGACCGGCGGTACGCTCTATCCGGGACTGATCGATCTTCACAACCATTTCGTCTACAACGTCCTCAGTCTCTGGAGCGTTCCGCGCCTGTATGAAGACCGCAGCCAGTGGCCGCGGGCGCATACCTACGCTCCCGAGGTGACGCTGCCAGTACGTGCGTTGGCCGAAACGCCCCGTTCTGCACGTGCTCTCGTGCGCTATGTCGAGGCAAAGGCGCTGATTGGCGGGACGACGACGGGTCAGGGTATCCGCACGCGTGTCAATGGCGGTCCCAAGCTGTTCCGCGGCGCGATGCGCAACGTCGAGGTGACCGGCGACCCCCGCCTTCCGGAGGCCGGAACGCTCGTGCCGAGTCTCTATGTGAACGAAGAACGCGTTGCCGCTTTTCGCAGGAGCCTTGACTCGCGCACATCCTACTTCTACCACCTCGCAGAGGGAGTGGACGACGCCGCGCGCAAGACGTTCACCGATTTGCTCGACAACGATCTCTTGCAGCCCTCGCTTGTCGGCATCCACTGTCTCGGCCTGCACCCCGAGGATCTGACAAAGTTCGCCGCCGCGGGCTCAAAGACAGTTTGGTCGCCGCTCAGCAACCTGCTGCTGTACGGGCACACGCTGGATCTGAAGTCCGT
>JBAPMC010000048.1:0-2421 GCA_049278415.1 Solirubrobacteraceae bacterium | reverse complement strand
CTGAGAGCGCGGACTCGCCCATCACCTGCCGGTGGGCAGCGGTGGGGCGGGCGGTGCGCCAGCGGGCGGCTTGCTCAGGCCACATAGGTCAGTTTGAGCGGCTGTGCCGAAGCAGGCGTAGCGATTGCGACGCCCGTCTTCGGTCTCCGCGGGCAGGTAATAGCCGCCGCTCACCGACCTGCGTCCAGAGAGCGTCGGTCCCACAAGAACCAGGCAAATCTGGTTGCGTTCCTTCGGCCCACCCGGAGAGATGTTCCCGCAGACGGTGTCTCGCGTGGTGTGGTTCTTCACATCCTCCTCCACCCCAACGTTGTGGTAATCGTGGCCAGTCACCACCCGCCAGCTGTGCAGGTCCGCGATCAGTCGGTGGTTGACGTGCGTTTGTTGCACCACGTCGTTAATGGTGGCAATCGCCAGCAGTACGCCGAGAAGGATCAAGATCGTCGTCTCGGCGAGTCGCAGACTGCCTAGTCCTCGCCGCTCGCTCTCACGCGGACGCGCCCACTCCGGCAGACGGTCTGAGAGGCCACTCCCGGATGTGGTGGGCGGCGGATTGCTCACGAGACTGGCACCAACAGCGGTGCGGTCTGGTGCAGGATGAACAGCGCCTGCACCACGAAGGTAGCGACCAGCAGACGACGATCACGGCTCACCACGGCAAGCGGTAGCGACCACAGCGTGTACCAGGCGAGCAGCCACGTGCTCGTCACCGAGATCGCAAGCAGCGTCCATCCAGACGCCGCAACCCAGTCATATCCGCGCCACGTGCGCCACAGCAGGTGCAGCACGATCAGCACGAGTCCAGCCTTGAGCAGATCGTGATCGATCGGGAACACTCCAGGCTTGCCGAGCAGGTGCGCAATCTCGTTGGGAAAGCTGTCGGTCGAGACGAACGCCGCGTCGCGGTTGAGCGCCGCAACGATGTCAACGCCGTGAATGCCGAACACGGCGTATGCCACCACTGCGCACGTAAATCCAGCAATCGCTGCGCCGACGAGCGGCGCGAGCCGCCTGCGGCTGAGCAGCATGAATGGCAGCAGAACGATCCCGGTGGCCTTCACGAGCGCGGCGGCGATGACCGCTGCTCCCGCATACGCCTCGTGGCGGGCAAGCGTGAGGCTGACCGCAGCCATCATCAGCAGCGTCATGATCAGATCGTTGTGGGCGCCCCCCAGCCCATAGATCAGCCACAGGGGGTTCACTCCTACGGCGATCAGAGCGAACTTCGGGTCGAGCTCACGCAGACGCGCGCAACGCCAGGTCAACGCGAGTGTGCCTGCGCTCGCGAGCAGGGCGATCAGCTTCATTCCCCACAGCGCCCCGGTGACCCCGAGCAGCGCTATCGGATAGGAGATCAGCGTGTAGAGCGGCCCGTAGGCTGTCGCCACAAGCTTCCAGTCCTTGCCCACGTCGTGATAGATGGGGTCGCCGACGATCGACTGCGGCCCGTGTATATAAGGGTTGATCCCGTGCACCACGCCCATGCGGGCGTATGCGATGTAGCTGAACACGTCGGTGGACAGCAGAATCGGACCGACGAACACGATCAGTTGCAGAGCCACCGTCAAGGCAATTGCAAAGCGCGAGGAGATGCGCCGCGTCAACAGCAGTATGCCGCCATAGGCGCCTGTGTATGCCAACAGAGCGATCAGGAACACGCGGAAGCCAAGCCGCTCCCCTACGCCATCCAGCCACGCGGCGATCTGTGGCGATTTCGGGATCAGCGGCGAATGGCCCACCGCCGCGTCGAGCACGATCTCGATGGTGGCCGCGAGCAGAACCACAGTGAGGGCGCCTGTGAGCGCCAGCACCCAGCGACGTCCTCCGTCCTTGGAGATCTCGCCGCTCGAGTGTTGCGGTCGCTGCTCGGCAATCGAGCTCAAAGCTCGAAGCGCAGCACGTCGAGCGCCCCTGTCATCTCGAACACCCGCTGCACCGGCTCCTGGCCGGGTAGCAACACGAGCTCGTAGCCGCGCTCGCGGGCGCGTGCGTCCGCGAGCAGCAGCACACGCAAACCGCTGGAGTCGATGAAAGCGAGCCCGCCGAGATCAATCACCACTCGCGAGGGAGTCTGCTCATCGATGGAGACGAAGTGCTCTTCCATCTGGCGAGCGGACGCCAGGTCGAGCTCGCCTTGCAGGGAGACTCTGGCGGCGCCGTCAACCAGCACGCTCGATATCTCAAGACTCCCGGGCTTCGGACCGTGCCCGTTCATAGCCGGGACTCTAATGCACGGCGCACGCCCGGCGCACACGTCGAGCTCACAGCGCCGAGCACGCTCAGCCGAGCGCCGTCCAGACGGTCTTCGTCTCCAGGTATGCATCGAGCCCATCGTGGCCGTGCTCACGGCCCACACCCGATGCCTTGAAGCCCCCAAACGGCGCAGATGGATCGGCCCCACCCCAGTGGTTTATGTATACC
>JBAPMC010000047.1:0-11856 GCA_049278415.1 Solirubrobacteraceae bacterium | reverse complement strand
CTTATGTGGAGTCGGGCGCGGCAGACATTGGGATCACCGGAAAGGATGTGTTGCTGGAGCAGGCGGCGCACGGATCAGAAGGCCCCGCTCGACGCGAGGTGTATGAGCTGCTCGACCTTGGCTATGGGCGCTGCACAATGGTGCTGGCAAGCAAGGCAGGCCCCGATCCTGCCGCCGAGGCCCTGCGCCGCCTCGGCGTGATGCGTGTGGCTACGAAGTACCCACGGATTGCTGAACGCTACCTGGAGGCGACCGGCAGACAGGCGGAGATTGTCGAGGTGAAGGGCTCGGTGGAGCTCGCCCCGCTCACCGGGATGGTGGAGGCGATTGTGGATCTCACGGCGACCGGCACAACACTGCGCGAACACGACCTGATTGTGCGCGAGGAGATCGTGGAGTGCACAGCGCGTCTGATAGCCAACCCTGTGGCTCACAAGCTGCGTGCAGAGTCGATCGACAAATTGCTGGAGCGCTTGCGTGCTGTTTGAGATGGCGGGGCTCGCCCGCGATGTCGAGCGTAATAGGGGGGAGAGCGCACGTGCTCGTTGAGCGGGTGACGCTCACGGACGTAGAGCAGCAGGGCGCTCCTGCAGTAGTCGCCGCCCACCTGCGCAGGCTGATTGGCGGTATCGAAGGGATTGAAGATACGGTGGCCACCATCGTCTCCCACGTGCGTGCCGAGGGCGACGAGGCGGTGCACGAGTACACACGCAGGTTCGACACTGACGGAGCTGAGCCGCGCGAGCTGTGCGTACCGGCGTTCGAGCTTGATGAGGCGCTCGAGCAGATGCCACTCGAGTTGGTGGCGGGGCTGCAGGTGGCGATTGCCAACGTTGCACGTGTGGCTGATGCTGCAATCGGCGCCGAGCAGGTGGCTGTGGAGCTAGTGCAAGGTCACACGGTTACCCTGCGCGAGCTACCTGTAGGGGCTGCCGCCGTCTACGCTCCTGGCGGTCGCGCCGCCTATCCGAGCACGGTGGTGATGGGCGTTGTAACCGCGCGCGCAGCGGGAGTGCTGGACGTGGCGGTATGCACCCCACCCGGCCCCGATGGCAAGGCTCATCCAGCGATCCTCGCCGCATGCAGGCTGTGCGGGGTGGAGCGCGTGTACAGGATGGGAGGCGCCCAGGCGATTGCGGCGCTCGCGTTCGGCACCGAGTCGGTGGGGCGCGTGGATGTGGTGGTGGGCCCCGGGAACTTGTACGTCCAGGAAGCAAAGCGGCGGCTCTCGCACGTAGTGGGGATCGACGGCTTTGCCGGTCCGAGTGATCTGATGGTGGTGTTCGGCCCCGACGCCGACCCTCGGCTGATTGCGCTCGACCTGCTCGCCCAGGCAGAGCACGGCGCCGGCAGTCTGGTTGCCGCCGTCTCGAGCTCGCCTGCGGCGCTCGATGCCTTGGGCGTGGAGATCGAGCGCGAGGCAGCCTTGTGGCCTGAGCTGGAACCGGATGCGTGCGTGTTGATAGAGACCTCGAGCCCAGCGGCGGCGGTTGAGCTAGCCAACGCGTTCGCGCCCGAGCACCTACAGCTCGTGGGGGCCGCTGAGGAGGCGCTCTCTATAAAGGTGCGAGCGGCGGGCTGCGTGCTGCTCGGCCGCAACGGAGCCACTGCGTTTGGCGACTACACCGCAGGCTCAAACCACGTGCTCCCAACGGGGGGAGCTGCTCGCTTTGCCTCGATGCTCTCCCCGCTTCATTTCCGCAGGCGTATGTCGGTGGTTGAGATCGGCGACGAGGCTGCGGTCAAGCTGGCACGAGCTGGCGCTCCAGTGGCGATGGCGGAGGGCTTCCCCCTGCACGCCCTCTCGATGCAAGCGCGCATACCCGAGCCACGGTCAGAGCCGCCATTGAGCGAGAATGGAGGATGAGATGAGCTCCCAGCCAACAATCCCCATCCGTACAGCAACGATTGAGCGCGCCACCGGCGAGACGGTCGTACGCCTGTCGCTCGCTCTCGACGGAACGGGGCAAGGCACGCGCAACACAGGCGTTGGCTTCCTCGATCACATGCTCGACCTGCTCGCCCGCCACGGACGACTCGACCTCGACGTGAACGTAGTGGGCGATCTGCAAACGGGAGCTCACCACACCGCCGAGGACACGGCAATCGTGCTCGGCCAGGCGCTCGACCGCGCGCTCGGGGACAGAGTGGGCATTTACAGATATGGATATGGGGTCGTTCCCATGGATGAGGCGAGGGCGAGCTGCACGATCGACATATCAGGACGCCCATTCACGATCTTCGAGGCTGAGCTTCCCCCTGGCGCCACCGGTGGCTTCGACCACGAGCTGACCGAGGAGTTCTTCAGAGCGCTTGCCAACGCCGCAAAGCTCACACTGCACCTGGAGGTGCAGGTAGGCACGAACGCCCACCACATGATTGAGGCCGCCTTCAAGGCGTTCGCGCGCGCACTGCGCGAGGCCGTGGCGCTCGACCCCACCGAGAACGGCGTGCCAAGCACGAAGGGCACACTCACAACATGACCGGCTCGCAAAACGACGCGGTCGGTCGCAAGCTGCTCGAGGAGCCGGTGGAGATCGCCATCGTCGACTACGGCATGGGCAACCGCCGCTCGGTTGAGAAGGCCTTCGAGCACATCGGGGCGAGCGTGACAATCACAAGCGATCACGAACGCCTGCGCGCCGCCGCAGGCCTCGTGGTGCCGGGTGTCGGAGCCTTCCCGCGCGGTATGGCCAACTTGCGCGAGCTCGGCCTGGACGAGCTGCTGCGCGAGCGACTCTCTCAGGGCACGCCGGTGCTCGGGATCTGCCTCGGTATGCAGCTTGCGTTCGAGCGCTCCACCGAGCAAGGCGGGACACAAGGTCTCGGAGTCATAGCTGGCGAGGTGCGCCAGCTCCCCCGTGCGGGGACACCCTCTGGGGCGCAGGCAGGCGAGCACGGCAAGCTGAAGCTCCCACACATCGGTTGGAATGAGGTGAGCTTCAATGGGGTCTCACAGCTCACGGAGGGCTTGCCGGAGCGCTGCGCTTTCTACCACGTGCACTCCTTTGCGCCGGCCCCTACTACGCAAGAGGACATACTCGGGACCGCCGTCTACGGCGCCCCGTTCGCCAGCGTGGTGGCGCACGAGAGCTTCTACGGCGTGCAGTTTCACCCCGAGAAGTCATCCGCCGCCGGACTGCGCCTGCTCGCGAACTTCGCACGCATCTGCGCTCGCGCTGTGGTTCCCGCCGCATCATGAAGCTCTACCCAGCCATCGACATGCTCGGTGGAAAGGCTGTGCGCTTGGTGAAGGGCGACTTTGACGCCAAGAAGGTATACGACGAGGACCCCCTATCGGCTGCAAAGGGCTGGGTGCAGGCAGGAGCTCGGTTCTTGCACGTAGTGGACCTCGACGGCGCCCGCGACGGGTCCCCTGTCAATCTCGAGCATCTGCGACGTATCGCAAGTGAGCTCGGCGTGCCCGTCCAATTCGGTGGCGGCCTACGCTCGATGACCGCGATTGCGGGGGCAATGGCGGCTGGCGCCGAGCGTGTGATCCTTGGAACCGCCGCCTTCACCGATGCGACACTGCTCGATGAAGCTCTGGCGGAGTGGCCCGGCCACGTGCTCGTGTCGGTGGACGTGCGCGGCGGACGGGTAGCCACCGCCGGCTGGACCGAGACCATCGACCTAACCACCGAGGACGTGGTGAACAGACTCTGGGAGCAGGGCGCAAGTGAACTCGTATATACCAACGTCGACCGCGACGGGATGCTAGGCGGCCCCAACCTGGAGGAAGTGAAACGCGTAGCCCAAGCTATCTCCGGGAGCTTCATCTACTCAGGAGGGATTGGCGAGCTCTCCGACCTGGAAGGGCTCGGCGCCCTGAAAGCGTCAAGCCTGACAGGGGTGATTGTGGGCAAGGCGCTCTACGAGCGGCGATTCACCGTTGCTGAAGCCCAAGCAGTACTCGGCAACTAGAGCTAGCTCGCCAGTACTCACGCTACAAGGAGGACAGTCGGTCGGCCGAGCTGCTCCGCGCTCGCTACGGTGAGCGCATGCACTACAAGCGTGTCATCCCATGCCTGGACGTCGACGGCGGCCGTGTCGTGAAGGGTGTCGAATTCTCCGACATCCGCGACGCCGGCGACCCAGTGGAGCTCGCCGCCCACTACGACCGCGAGGGCGCCGACGAGCTCGTGTTCCTCGACATCACCGCAACCCACGAGCGACGCGACACGATCGTCAAGCTCGCGCGCAACACCGCCGACGACGTGTTCGTGCCGTTCACAATCGGCGGAGGCATCCGCTCAGTTGCAGACGCTCAAGCAGTGCTCGACGCCGGAGCCGACAAGGTGTCGGTCAACTCCGCCGCGCTTGCACGCCCTGAGCTGATCGACGAGCTTGCCGCCGTGTTCGGCGCGCAGTGCGTAGTGCTCGCCATCGACGCCAAGGCGGTCCCCTCTGAGAACGGAGGGCGCTGGGAGGCGTATGTAGCGGGAGGGCGCACCGCCACAGGCCGCAACACAGTGGAGTGGGCGCACGAGGGGGCAACCCGCGGAGCGGGGGAGATCCTGCTCACGAGCATGGACCGCGACGGCACCAGCGACGGCTACGACCTGCCGCTCACCGCCGCAGTCAGCAGAGCGGTAGACGTGCCCGTAATCGCCTCTGGCGGAGCGGGTGAGCTGCAACATCTCGTCGAGGCGCTGCAAGCCGGCGCGGACGCGGTGCTGTGCGCTTCTATCTTCCACTACAACCAGCACACAGTCGCGCAAGCCAAGGCGCATCTCGCAGCAGCGGGGATACCGGTACGCATCGACTGAGCCGGGATGGAAAGGAAAAGGCCTTGAGGGAGTCAATGATCAGGGAGTAGGCATGACCACAACCGACGACCACAGGGCGGGGGAGGAGGACACGAACAACGCGTCCACAAGCGTAGAGGGCCGCGCGGAGACAGGCGCGCCCACCCGCAGGCACGAGGAGGCAAAGAGCGGCATGCCTACAAGCGACGGCTCCGCTGCGCTAGAGAGCGTTCGTCGTCTACCCGGCGGCGCCGAGCTGCTCGCAGCCGCCAACGAGCACGGCGGAAAAGTCGAGCTGGTTGGAGGAGCCGTGCGCGACATCATGCTCGGATCTTCGCCACGGGAGCTTGACGTGATCGTCGACACTGGAGTGGAGCAGCTCGCGAGCGTGCTTGCCAGCAGGCTCCAGGGAGAGGTGACGCTATACGAGCGCTTCGGCACCGCCGTCGTGCAGGGGGCTCACACCAGCATCGACCTCGCCACCATTCGCGCAGAGGGCTACTCATCGCCAGGCGCGCTCCCCGAGGTCCATCCAGGCTCACCCGAGCAAGACCTCCAACGTCGCGACTTCACCGTCAACGCAATCGCGCTCGAGCTCGCCGGAGAGCACCAAGGGCAAATACGGGCGGTAGCAGGCGCGCTCGAGGACCTAGCCGCGCGTCGCCTGCGGGTACTGCACGAGACAAGCTTCCTCGATGACCCCACCCGGATACTGCGGCTCGTGCGCTACGCCACACGGCTGGGCTTCGAGGTCGAGCCACACACCGCCACGCTCACTGCGGCTGCCCTGCGTACGGACGCGTTGAAAACGGTCTCCGGATCACGCCTAGGCGCCGAGCTGCGCCTAGCCTTCGCAGAACGCGACCCGGTAAGCACGCTTGCGGAGCTCGACCGTCTCGGTGTGTTTGCAGCATGGGAGCCGGGAGTGAGCTTCGACGAGCACGTGGTGCGCACGGCGCTTGAGATCCTGCCCGAGGATGGCTCCATTCAAGTCTTGCTCGCTGCTTCGCTGATACTCGAGCTGTGTCAACACCTCGACAAGGAGGAAACCGAGCCGACGATGCGCGGCTTCCTACACAACCTGGAGCTCCCAGCTGGCAGCGGCGACCGCGCATTCGGGGCGGCGGTAAGCGCAGCATTTGCAAGCGACCACGTTCACTGCACCGACACCACAGTTGACCTGCTGGAGCTCACCATCGGCACGCCCGTCGAGTCGCTCGCGCTCGCCGGAGCTGTCCGCGAGATGGAGGACGGCCCCGGGTCCTACGGGAGGCGAGTAGTTGAAGAATGGCTCAGCCAACAACGCCACATCAGCCTCGAGGTGACCGGAGACGACCTGATTGCCGCAGGAGTGCCCGAGGGCCCAGAGGTGGGGGTGCGCTTGGAAGAGTCCTACAGGCTGCTGCTTGAAGAACGGATCGAGCCCGGGCGAGACACTGAGTTGCGCGCCGCGCTCGCCGCGAGGATATGAGCGCAAACATCCTTGAGCTGCCAGGAGGCGGACGTGCGCTGTTCACAACTCGAACCCACGGCAACCTCTCAAGCGTCGGAGGCGAACACTCAGAGCTAGGGTTGCAAGCGCGTGAGCGTTTGCGCGAGGCGCTCGACGTGCGACACCTCGTGCGTGGCTACCAGGTCCACGGAGCCGTTGTGGGCCGGGTGTACGCAGACGGGAAGCAACCCGGTTTGCCCGACCCTTCTGGAAACCAGAAAGGCATCCCGTCACGACCGAGCGTATTTGAAGAGGACAGCGCCAAACAGCCCTCCTTTCAAGCAGATGGTCACGCCATCGCGGCGCCCGCCGTTGCGGCGATGGTGCTCACAGCCGATTGCACTCCGGTTGTACTCGGCCTAGATGGCGCTGTAGCGGCTCTACACGCAGGCTGGCGTGGGCTCGTCGCTGGAGTGCTCGAGGAGGGTGTTAGAGCCTTGCGGGAGGTGGGCGGTCAAGGGGAGATAGTGGCGTTCGTGGGCCCATGTGCGGGCGCCTGCTGCTACGAGGTCGGTGAGGAGGTCCACGCGGCGTTCGGTGGCGCCCATCGCAAAGGTCGCCTGATCGACCTACGGGCGATTGTCCACGATCGACTTCTGGCAGCTGGTGTGGCGCAGGTGCACGATGTACAAGCGTGCACAATCTGCGATGAGCGCTTCTTCTCCCACCGACGCGAAGGCTCTCGCGCCGGACGTCAAGCAGGCCTTGCGTGGCTCAGCTGATCCACGGTCTACAAATGGAGCAGGTGCGTGCGCGTTTGGAGATCATACGAGCAGAGCTTGCCGTGGCCGCCGAGCTGTCCGGGCGCAGCTCGCAGGACGTCCAGATCCTTGCAGCCGGCAAGTACGTCGCCTGCGAGGAGCTCCCGACGCTTGCAAACGCCGGGATCACGCTTGTCGGCGAGAACCGCGTACAGGATCTGCAAGAGAAGGTGGCCGCCCACGGCGACCTGTTCACATGGGATTTCATTGGGGCGCTCCAGAGCAAACACGTACGCGCAATCGTGCCGCACGTGCGCCTCATCCATTCGCTGGCAAGCGACTCTGCGCTGCGAGAGCTCGAGCGCCACTCCGATCGCGCTCGACCAGGGCTGCGTGTGCTCGTTGAGGTAAATCTTGCGCAAGACCCTGGCAAGAGCGGTATCGCGCCGGAGCAGCTGGACGCATTCATCGCACGCTCACCCTTCCCGGTGGTGGGTCTCATGACGATGCCTCCACTTACCGAGCACCCCGAGCAGAGTCGCCCGTGGTTCAAACGCCTACGCGAGCTTGCCCATGCCCGTGGCCTGCATGAGCTCTCGATGGGCACCACTCAGGACTTCGCCGTAGGCGTGCAAGAGGGCGCCACGATCGTGCGAATTGGCACGCGGTTGTACGCTTAGAGGTGGAGAGAGCGAGCTGTGAATCCTCGCCGCACCGCGGCAGGATGCTCAGCACGAGCAGGGAAACGCCCGCTTTCACCGAAAACGCCCCCTACAAATGGCATTTCGAGACTCCTGGCATCGCGCTCTCGTGTACTTCGGCTTGGCCGAGGAGTATCACGACGACTACGACGAGCCTCCTCACGAGGAGGAGATAGCCGACCGCTATCGCGAGCGGCCCAACGTACGCCGGCTCTCGCCGCGCCGCCGGCGCGACGAGTTCGACGAGATCTTTCCCGAGGACGATCGAGCCGAAAGCAGCCAGCGCGGACGCCCCACAACCACGCTACGCCCCGTTGGCCGCGGCAACGGCGACGTACGCGTGCACCTGGTGATCCCGAAGTCCTTCAACGACGCCCAGCAGATCGCCGACAAGTTCAAGGACTCAATCCCCGTGATCCTCAACCTGCAGGGCGCCGACACCGAACTGTCAAAGCGCCTAATCGACTTCGCCAGCGGCCTCACCTACGCGCTCGACGGCGGCATGCAACGGATCGCCGACAAGGTCTTCATGCTCACCCCGCGCAACGTCGAGATCTCAGCAGAGGAGCGTGCGCGCTTGATCGAAAAGGGCTTCTTCAACCAATCCTGACGCGAGACCTCCCGCGCCTCGCAATGTCCTCGGTCGCTCAGGTGCACAAGCACACTTCGCTCCCTGCGTCCTTGCGAGGCTTCGGCCGATTGGCCGAGCGGGCCGGTAGCCTGAGGCGCTTATGAACGTTGGTCTAATCGGTTGCGGCAACATGGCTCGAGCGATGGCTCGCGGATGGGGTCGTCCCGTGCTCTGCTTCGATCCCCTCGCCGAGCGCGCGCAGGCGCTGGCAGGTGAAACCGGGGGAGAGGCGCTTGCCTCAAACGCCGAGGTGGCAGCGCGCGCCGATCTCGTCGTGCTCTGCCACAAGCCCGCCCAGCTTGGCAAGATCGCCCAGGAGGTCGCTCCGGCGGCAAAAGCGGTCGCCTCCATCCTCGCCGCCACGCCGCTGTCCGCATTGAAGAACGCCTATCCAGGCCTTCCCGTCTACCGCTTCTTGCCCTCGCTGCCGGTGGAGGTCCGCCGTGGAGCCATCGTGCAAGCCTCCGACCCCAAGCATCCGAATACAGGAGATGCAGCCGTCGATGCTGAGGTGAGCAAGCTGTTCGGCGAGCTTGGCACGCTCGTAGAGCTCGAGGATGCGCTCGTGGATGTCGCCATGGGCCTGATGTCATGCGCTCCCGCCTATGTGGCGCTGATGGCGGAGGCGCAGGTGGACGCCGGCGTGCGTCGCGGCATCCCACCCGCTCAAGCCTCGGCTCTCGTCACTGAGACGCTCGCCGGCACAGCGGAGTTGCTGCGTGCACGCGGCTACGACACGCTCGCCGTGCGCCGCGAAGTCACCTCTCCCGGAGGCGCCACCGCCCGCGGCCTCGCCGCTTTGGAGCGGGGAGGTTTGCGAGACGCATTCAGCGACGCCCTCGACGCCGTGCTGGGCAAGGGGAGCGGATGACCCTTCTGCTAGGCAGCGCCCGCACCGAAATCGCCGGCTACCTATCGACGCTGATCTACGTCTACACGCTGCTGATCGTGCTCTACATCGTCACGCAACTGCTGTTCTCCTTCGGCGTGCGGCCGCCCTACTCGCGCGCATCCGACGCCGTGCTGACGTTTCTGCGCGACGTGTGCGAGCCCTATCTGCGCATCTTTCGACGTGTCATCCCGATGGCCGGTGCATTCGACTTCAGCCCAATCGTGGCAATCATCGTGCTATCGCTCGTCAACAGCCTGATCGTCAACGACCTGATCCACGGTTGACGCGTGTGCGCCCCGAGCGGCCTCTCGCCCTCGTGTGGCTATGGGCTGTACTCGTCATGGCTGTCGTGGTGGCGCTCGATCAGCTCTCCAAGGCCGCGGTGCGCAAATCGATCGTGCCCGGCGAAACGCGCAGCGTGCTGCCAGGGTTGCAGTTCGTCAACACACGCAATCAGGGCGTCGCCTTCGGCTTCCTTCCCGGTCGCCACCTCGCGGTGAGCCTGCTCGTCGGCGCCGCCCTGCTCGTGCTCATCATCTACTTCTCCCGTCACCTCTCAAAGCCGCTGATCTGGCTTCCAACCGGAATGCTGCTCGGCGGGGCCCTCGGCAACATCCTCGATCGCCTGCGCGCCGGATCTGTCACCGACTTCGTCAAGTTCCCGCTCGGCTGGCCCCCTTTCAACCTCGCCGACGCCTCCATCACGCTCGGCGTGCTCCTGCTTTTCGTCATCATCGAGGGCCCCAGCCGTACAGCGGAGGCTTCGGGTAGCTGAGAGCCCGTGCTATCAGGCCTTATGGATGCCATCCAAAATGGAGACCGGCGCCAACAGCAGAGCTACCAGACGCAAGCGAAAGTGTCTCCCGAAAACACTCCCAACACCGCCTTCGGCATCGTGTGGCAGGACCAGCATCTGCTCGTGGTCGACAAGCCTGCGGGCCTTGTCGTGCATCCCGCTCGCGGCCACCGCGAGGGCACGCTCTCGCAGCTGCTCGCCGGCGCCGCCGCCGGCGGTGAGCCCGAGCGCGCCGGGATCGTGCACCGCCTCGATCGCAACACCTCAGGCCTGCTCGTGGTGGCCTGCACCGAGGAGGCCCACCGGCTGCTGCAGGAGGCGTTGCGCCAGCGCCTGATCGAGCGTGAATACCTAGCGCTCGTCGAGGGTCTTCCACCCGCTCGCACCGGCACGATTGAAGCGCCCATCGGCCGCCACCCGCGCATACGCACACGTATGGCGGTCGGGGGCACTGGCAGCCGAGAGGCCCGCACCCACTTCACGCTCGAGCAACGCCTGCCCGGCGTGTCACTGCTGCGCCTAAAGCTCGACACAGGGCGCACCCATCAGATCCGCGTTCACCTCGAGGCGATCGACCATCCCGTTTGTGGTGATCCCGAGTACGGCACACCCAGCATGTTTGGACTGGAGCGTCAGTTCCTGCACGCAACCCGACTTGCCTTTCCCCACCCAATCACCGGCGAGGCGGTTCAGGTCGACTCGCCGCTCCCGCCCGATCTGCTCGGCGCGCTCGAGCGCGCCGGCGGCCACGCTCCCGAGTAGAGCCGCTCTGGGCCCGGCGGGCATGTCCTCGGGTCGCCTTGGGGTATCCTGAGCGTCTACCCAATCCTAACGCCGTGCGACTACGCACTGCGGCCCTGCCCGACTGGCCCATCTGCGCGCCTCTCGGGTCCGCAACGTACCGCTCGGATCTAACTAGATGACATAAGGGAGTACCCGTGAGCCAAGTAGGAATCGCGGACCTGTTGGAGGCCGGAGTTCATTTCGGCCATCAAACACGCCGCTGGAACCCAAAGATGCGCCGCTTCATACACGGTGAGCGCAACGGCATCTACATCATCGACCTGCTGAAGACCGCTGTGCTGTTGCAGCAGGCCCAGGAAGTCGCCGCCCAGATCGCCCACCGTGGCGGCACCGTGCTGTTCGTCGGCACCAAGAAGCAAGCCCGCGACGCCATCAAGGAGGTCGCCGAGGCAGCTGACATGCCCTACGTCAACCACCGCTGGCTCGGTGGTCTCTTGACCAACTTCCAAACCATCAACCAGCGCATCCGCCGTCTGCACGATCTCGAACGCTATGAGACCGAGGGTCAGCTCGCGCTGCTGCCCACACGTGAGCGCATGGCAGCCCAAGCCGACCTCGCGAAGCTGCGGGCGAACCTCGGTGGCGTGAAGAACATGCAACGCCCCCCGAACGCGCTGTTCGTGATCGACCTGAACGTCGAGGCGATCGCCGTACGCGAAGCTCAGCGCCTGCGTATCCCAATCATCGGGCTGGTCGACACCAACTGCGACCCCGATGGAATCGACTATGTGATTCCCGGCAACGACGACGCCATGCGCTCGTGTGCGCTGATCGCCAAAGCCATCGGCGACGTCGTCGCTCAGGGCCACGCCGTCTTCCGTGCCGAGGAGGAGAAGGCACGCGCAGAACGCGCCGAGCAAGCCAAGCGCGAGGCCGAGGAGCGCGCCCGTCGCGAGGCCGAGGAACAGGCCAAGCGCGAGGCTGAGGAACTGGCCGCCAAAGAAGCAGCCGAGAAGCAAGCTGCCGCTGCTGCCGCTGCCGCAGCAGCAGCCGCGCCGGCCGAGCAGCCGGCAGCACCGGCAGCAGCGCAGGCGACAACGCCAGCAGCCGCGCCGACCAAGCAGCCGGCAGCACCGGCAGCAGCGCAGGCA
>JBAPMC010000046.1:0-1750 GCA_049278415.1 Solirubrobacteraceae bacterium | reverse complement strand
GTAGGACGCTGACGACGCTCAACCGCCCACCGGCCCACTCATACAAGCTGCCTGTTGGAGCGTTTTCGACAAGCGGCGCCCACCTGTATTCCAAGATTATGTGGCTCGCGTCAGGACTAGCACCGATAAATATAGGGCCACACATGCTATTCGTGCATTCTCCACCGCTACCGTCATCGCTACCGAAAACCGTGCCCGGCGGAACATTTTCAAACCCCGGCGCCCCTGATACAAGCGGCGCATAACACGAGTTCGTACAGAAACCCGTATCGCCCGCGGCGAAAACCTTCCGCAAAAACGGAGACTGTTCAGATGCCTCCGACGACAACGACGGAAAGAATCTACCCGCTGGCTGCAAAACACCCGTCGAAAGATCATCCGAAAAAAACGGATATTCAATCGGCGAGCTAGAACCAGGCGCGGCTTCCTGGGGCGTGTTTATATTGAGCGACTGCCAACCTGTGGCTGTACGGCCAGCCACAGCCTGAACGACAGCGTTGATATTACCCGGAGGCTGCGCTTCAATCGGCGAACCAGCGTAGTAGGTAAGGGCGTCGCCACTCAACGAAGACTCCGACAGACGACCCGCCTTGATCGGAGCACCATACTTATTCGCCGGTGACACCAATTCCCATGCACGACCATCAGGCAGCGTGAAAGCGCCCGTGGCTTGGGTTGTAAACGTCAATTCTTCACCTTCACCCGCGCCCGGATACTGATTGTGCGCTACCAAGCGCACATGGTAGGTGGTGTACGCCAACAGATCCTGCGGATGCACACTCACCACGTCCGGTTCATAGTTCGCCGCGAGAAGCCCTTCAGGTACCGGGATGCTCTGCGTATACGTACTCGACACACACGTCGTCGGCGTATCGCACGGACCATACTCAAAACTATAAGACGTCGCCCTATCTATAGGTTCACTACGCGGATTAATCTCACCATTGAAGCTCGCGCTGGTAGCAGTCACATTCTCAACCGACTCACTGCCAGCTTCCACCGTAGGATGACCCGGAGCTTCAGGCAAAAACACATCCACCGCACCATCCACAGAATCCACCGCATACACCGTCAAAGACGACGCATTCACAGCCACACCAGTAAAACTCGGCGACCCCGGAGCCCTCAGTGTTTCCAGCGACACACCGGCTACGTCAAGACGATGCACATTCGAAGAGTGACTAACGTACACGTTGCCGCTTGATAGTTCGACCGCAGCACCAGTCGGTTCTTCTTCATCGACTCCCGCCTTGACCAATTCTCCGCTCGCGCTGTCCTTCACAAGCCCTTCGTTCAAAGGTGAGTATTCATGAAAAGTAAGTAGATTTACATAGAAATTATCTTTGGAGTCAACCGCGAAAGACCCTGGCGGAAGGCCGGCAGAAGCGAAGCCGAGGGAATGAATGTCGCGGGATGCAATCCACGTATTCGCAACCGTGTTCGTATAATTCGCTACAGCCAGTGGGGAACTGCCGAAGTTTCCCTCCTCGACCCACACCTCACCATGCGAGTCGACCGCCACACCAAAGACTCTCCGGAAACCGTTTTCGCTGAATGGTTCACCATCAGGGTTCCGGGTGATCTGCCCGATATATTCGCCGGTCGCACTGAACTTGTCCACCACCGGATTCCTGGTATTCATCCGATGGACTATCGCCTGCGTCTCCTCGTCGGCCACATACACATCGCCATACGAGGGGCTGCCGGGATCGTTGTCTATCGCGATCCCTTCCGGTTCGTTAAACCGGCC
>JBAPMC010000045.1:0-17353 GCA_049278415.1 Solirubrobacteraceae bacterium | reverse complement strand
GTCCCTGACCGCACATGTGCGGTCAGGCCGCCCGGCACATGTGCCGGGCGGTATAGAGGCTCTGGAGAGGGCAATCAATTCGCTTCGACGACAGCTGAGCGGCGATCGCTGATTGCAGCACGAATGCGCTCGGCTATGCGCTCACCGGTGAACCCGATCTCCTCGTGCAACAGAGCGGGCTTGCCGTGGGTCACATAGCGATCGGGTAGGCCAACCCGAAGGATGCGCGGTGGAGCGGCGCCCGCCTCGTTCAGCGTCTCCCATATGGCGGAGCCGAAGCCGCCAGCCAGCACCCCCTCCTCTACGGTCACGAGCAGGTCATGCTCGGCGGCCAGCTGCGCCATGAGGCCCGCATCGATGGGCTTGGCGAAGCGCGCGTCTGCAACGGTTACGGCGATGTCCTCGCCAGCCAGCAGGTCGGCGGCCGCAATGGCCTTGCCAACACCCGCTCCATAGCCAATCAGAGCGACGCGTCTGCCAACAGGACCGGTTGAGCCTCCCTCGCGCAAGATCTCACCGGTGCCGATCGAGATTGCGCGCGGCTCGGCTGGCAGCTTGACCCCAACACCCTCTCCACGCGGGTAGCGCAGGGCGATCGGCCCATCGTCGTAGCAGAGCGCCGTATGCAGCATGTGCACGAGCATCGCCTCATCGCGCGGGGCCATCAGCACGATGTTCGGCAAGCAACGCAAATAGGCGATGTCAAACGCGCCATGATGGGTGGGCCCATCGTCGCCAACGAGGCCGGCGCGGTCCATGGCGAAGACGACGTTCAGCTTTTGCAGGCAGACGTCGTGCACGATCTGGTCGAATGCACGCTGCAAGAAAGTCGAGTAGATAGCGGCAACCGGCTTGACTCCCTGGAGCGCCAAACCCGCCGCAAACAGAATCGCCTGCTGCTCTGCAATGCCCACGTCGAAGTAACGATCAGGCATCGCCTCCTGCAGGATGTTCAAACCCGTGCCGGAGTTCATCGCAGCGGTGATCCCCACTATGCGCTCGTCGCGTCGGCACTCGTTGAGCAGAGCTTCGCCGAACACCTGCGTGTACTGCGGCGGAGCCGGCTTACCCGCTGGCGCTGGGCGCGAGGGGGCTGGTGCACCATTGGCGATGGAGTTCGGCTTGGCTGCATGCCACTTCTCCATGCCCTCGAGGCCTCCGTCCTCGGCAGGCGCAAAGCCCTTGCCCTTGACGGTGGAGATGTGCACCACCACCGGACGGCCGGCGGCAAGCGCCTCGCGCAACGCCTCACGCAACGCTGGCACGTCATGCCCGTCGATAACTCCCATATAGGCCCAGTCGAGCTCCTCCCACCACAAGCCGGGCGCCCAGAACGCCTTGATCGACTCCTTCAACTGCGGGCCAAGCCGTTCGAAGGCGGACCCGATGCCTCCGGGTAGCCGGGTAAGACCCCCCTCCACGCCCGAGCGAGCGTGCCACAGCTTCGGGTTGAGCCTCACACGGTTGAAGTAGCGCGAGAGCGAGCCTACGTTCGGGGCGATTGACATGCCGTTGTCGTTGAGCACCACAACAATCGGCGTGCCAAGCCCACCGGCTTGACCGATAGCCTCGAACGCCACCCCGCCCGTCATGGCGCCGTCGCCGATCACCGCCACCACCTTCCCGTCAGCTCTCTCATCGTCGAGGTGGCGCATCGCCTCCTTGATCCCCACCGCATAGCCCACGGACGTGGAGGCGTGACCGGCGCCCATGATGTCGTGCGCGGACTCCTCTATCGAGCAGAATGGCGCGAGTCCGCCGTACTGGCGGATCGTGTTCAACTGCTCACGCCTGCCTGTGAGAATCTTGTGCGGATAGGCCTGGTGACCCACGTCCCAGAGGATCTTGTCGCGCGGAGAGTCGAGCAGCGAATGAAGCGCCACCGCAAGCTCGCACGTGCCGAGGTTTGCGCCGAAGTGCCCGCCAATCTCACCAACGGTGTCGATGATGTGCTTGCGAACCTCTTGGGCGAGCTGGGTCAGCTCCTCATCCGACAGGGCCCGCAGGTCGGCTGGACCATTGATCCGCTCGAGCAGCGGCCCGCTCCGTCGCTTAGAGGATCGCTTACCGGTCATGCGCGACGCACGCCCACCTGGGCGCTCTTAGGGCCTAGGCCCTTCGCTGATTGCTTTGTTGCTCTCACGATGTTCGTGTGTAGATGAAGTCTGTGATTTGCTCGAGCTCCGCCGCTTCACTTGAGCCAGCCAGCGGCTGAGAAGCTACGGAAAGGGCTGCCTGAGCCAGCGCCGTTCGTGCGGTGCTGTGAGACTCTGCCGCCAGCCCCCTGGCCCGATCGATACCGAACTCACTCACGTATGTTCGCTTGCCGTGCCTCTCATCGCTACCTCGCGGCTTGCCCAGCGCTTCATCGGTGCCGGTCACGTCGAGGATGTCATCGACGATCTGAAAGAGCACGCCCAGCTCCGCGGCGAAGCGCCGAAATGCAATTGTGGCAGGTCCGCGCACGCCAGCCAAGGACAATACGCACACCACCGACGCCCCAATCAGACGGCCGGTCTTCAACTCGTGCAGGCGTCGCAGCCCATCGGCGCCCATGGGCGCGCTCGCGCTGACGTCTACGTACTGCCCTCCAACCATGCCGTTGACTCCGGTGGCGCCGGCTAGCTCCATAGCCGCTTCAAGCACCCGCTCAGGGGCGATATGACGCATCGCCAGCAGATGATGGAACGCCTCCGCGTAGAGCCCGTCGCCGGCGAGGATCGCCACATCCTCGCCAAATGCAACGTGACAGGTGGGCCGGCCACGTCGCAGATCGTCATCGTCCATCGCCGGGAGATCGTCGTGGATCAGCGAATAGGTGTGAATCAGCTCCAGCGTCGCCGCCAGCGGCATCGCCTGCTCTCGCGACAGGCCAACCGCGTGGGCTGTCGCCAGCGCCAACACCGGCCGGATGCGCTTGCCGCCGGCAAGCAACGAGTAGCGCATAGCCTCCTCGAGCCCTGATGTCAGAGCAGCCTCGGAGAAGCGCATGCTCTCCAGATAGCTCTCCACCTCCTCGCGCAAGTGCTCTGGATAGGCGACTTCCACGAGTGACGCGCCTGCGTCTATAGAAGCGAATCCTGGCCCGGAGCCGGCTGTGAGACCTCGGCGCGCGCCTGACGCTCGAGCTCAGTGCTCGCCTGCGTAGCAAGCGCTGCGCAATCCTCAACCATCGTTGCCGCCGCATCGGCAGACAGCTCCCCCGATCGCAACTGCTCCGCTGCGCGCTCCAACTGCTCGATGAGATCGTCGATCCGCTGCAAGCTCATTTGTGTGGTGCATTGTGGCGCAACTCACGCAGAACCGCCGCCAGCACCCCGTTGACGAACGCCGGCGCGTCGCTCCCGCAGAACGTCTTGGCGCTTTCAAGCGCCTCCTCAATGGCTCCCTCGGCAGGTATCGGAGTATCCGCCGGCGCCACATCGGGGTGCAACATCTCGATCAAAGCCACCCGCATGATGCTGCGCTCCAAAGGCTGAATACGCTGCACCGACCAGCCGTGGGCATGGCGGTCGATCACCTCATCGAGCTCTGGCGCCCGATCGGCGGCGGCATGCGCAAGCGCAAGTGTGAGCAGCGACGCGTTTGGCCCAAGCGCATCAGCAAGCGGCTTTCCAGTTAGGTCATGTTGGTAGAGCGCGAACACCGCCGCCCGGCGCTGCTCGGATCGACGCATAGTGACCTACGCTCGCGACATGTAGTCGCCGGAGCGCGTGTCCACTCGAATCTTCTCTCCAACATCGATGAACAAAGGGACGTTGATCACTGCGCCCGTCTCGAGCGTGGCGGGCTTGTTGCCGCCACCAGATGCAGTGTCGCCGCGCAGCCCTGGCTCTGTTTGGGTCACCTTGAGGTCCACCGCGCTCGGCAATTGGATATCTGAAGGCTCATCGTCGATGAACAGCACATCAACCTCGCTGCTCGGCGTTGTCCAGCGCAACGCATCGGCGAAGCTCGACTCGGGCACCGCTATCTGCTCGAAGGACTCGGTATCCATGAAATGAGCATCGGCGCCGTCGGCATAGAGATATTGCATCTTGCGCGCCTCAGTTCGCACCGCCCGGAACTTCTCCCCGGCCCGAAACGTGCGATCGATCACCGCGCCGTCAGAGGCCCTGCGCAGCTTCGTGCGAACGAACGCGCCGCCCTTCCCCGGCTTGACGTGCTGGAACTCGAGGATCTTGAAAACGGTCCCCTCCACGTCGATGTGGTTGCCGCTCTTGAATTGGTTGGTGTTGATCACGGTCCCGCAGCCTAGCGGGCGAGCCGTCTTTGTTCTCCTAGCGGAGCCTCCTCCTGTGGGTCGAGACGCGTTCAAACCGCCGCTTGCGCCAACACCAGGTCCTTACCGGGAGCCCAGTTCACGAAAAGGGCGCGAGCCAGACGGGGTACTGACTGTGGGCCACATAGCTGAGCAGCTCGCATCAACAGATCCGCAAGCGTTGGGCCTCTCCCGTGCATGCGAAATGCCTATGAGGGTTGCGTCGGAAGGCGCCCCTCACGGCGTGTGCATTGGGACGAGCGGGGTCGATCAGCAGACAGAGCGTGGATGAGCCGTGGCGGCGTGGGGTCGCACAGGCGATGTCGTAGCCACGATAGGTTCGCACCCGCGGCGTCGTGAATCTCTGCCTCGGATAGTGCCTGGCTACATATGCCCGGTAGAGGGTCGCTGCGCGATCTCCAGACGCGACTTTCTGAGGATCGATGAAGGCGCCCCATATGACAGCGAACACGAGAAGCACAGCGAGCGCCGTCCACAGTCGCCGCCAAAGCTTGCGCCAGCCAATCCGCCACCGTCGAGCGAGCTTATCGCCGGGGGTAAACGTGCCTGTGCGAATCCGCTGCCCGAGCTCGGGTTGACAGTGATCGCAGCATGCCCCGGCGTAGGCGACTCGAGTGCGGCTCGAGAACACTAGATCGAGCAGCCAGCGTGCCACGGATCGTCGCTGTCTGCTTCGGGGGCCTTGGAGAATCTCGAGGAGCGCGGATCGAAAGCAACGATCGCTTTCGCTCACGAGCCTCTGCATCTCTTGGATACGGCGCACTCGCCCAGCGAGCGCAGTTTGCGCTTCCGGTGCGCTGCGCATGCCACTCTCCACGGCCTCCTCCGCAGTCCTCTCAGCCATATACTCCAACAGGCCGATATCCCTTTCGCCTGCGGTGAAGAGGAGCGCCAGCGCAGGCTTGCCATCACGTCCTGCACGTCCAAACTCCTGTAGATAGTCCTCGACGGAGGCAGGGTGCTGCCAGTGCACAACCAGCCGCACATCGGGTATGTCCACTCCCATTGAGAACGCGCTCGTCGTGATGATGGCGTTCAGTGGAGGGTCTATCTGACCACTGAAACGAGCCTGGATGCTGTCGCGCTCAAGTCGCTCCAGCTTGCTATGAAACAGTGGCAACTTGCAACCCACGGACGCCAGCGCCGCTTGAACCTTCTTGCCCTCCTTCATTGTGGGTATGAAGATCATGGCTCTACCTTCAAGCTTCGCCAATAGGTCCGCGACAATCTGGGCGCGCAGCCGGACCTCAGGCTCCCGCATACGAACCAAGGCGATATTGGGGCGATCGACCCCCGAGACCAGTACTTGCGCCTCGGGAATGCCAAGCGAGTCAAGAATGCGCCGTTGGGTCTCAACGCCAGCGGTCGCCGTACAGGCGATAACGGGCGGATTGCCAAGCCTGCGCCTGATCTCCGCAATACGGCTGTAGTCGATCCTGAAGTCCGCACCCCAACGGTCGACGAGGTGGGCCTCATCAACCACCAGGAATGACGGACGGTGTTTGCCAAGCCAGGCGACCTCTTGCTGATTGACCTTATTCCCGAAGCGCTCAGGAGCCATGTAGATGAGTGCCCACGCCCCCTGCTCCAGAAGCTCGTAGCGTGCTTGCTTCTCGCCACTTCCGATATCGGAGTTGATGAAGGTTGCCGGCAGCTTGCGTTTATGCAAGCCCTTGGTCTGATCGACCATCAGCGTCTTTAGTGGCGAGAGAACAAAGGTGGTGGGTTGACCCTTCAGGATCGCTGGCAGCTGAAAGCACAGGCTCTTTCCCCCTCCAGTTGGGCGTATCACGAGCAGGGATTCACCACGTAGCGCGCCGAGCACCGCGTCCATTTGCCCATCGTGAAAACGCGTTACCCCGAACAAACGCAATCCTGCATCGAGCGCGCGTGACTCCTCTGGAAGCTCGCGGCCATGATCCAAAAAGCGTGCGAGAGCCAACGCCCATCGTTCTATGGTGCGTCGAGCCAGTGAGACCTGGAGGCTCAGGTGACGTTCTGCGTGGCATCCATCGCAGAGAGTCACGCAGTTACTCGGGCTGTCGGGCCCGCCGGCTGCTCGTGGGATCAGATGATGGACATCCAGCTCACCGCGGGGTGACTGTTCACCGCACTCTGTGCAGGTCCACTTGTCACGCTCCAACACGATATGCCGGACCGCCTGCCAAGCTCGCTCTTCCTCTGCCAAGCGTCTAGCCATGAGCCCGTCGGTTATCTAGTTTGAATCAATGCGCCGGAGCCGGCGAGAGAGTCGCACAGGACGGTGGAAGAATCCGGGCATCCGGAAAAGTGTCTCATACAACGGTCTGAGCAAGCAGATTCACTGTCCCATTATGTGCTCGCCGAAGCACTCGCACTCGAACCATGCAACTTGCGGTTGAGCACAGTCTCGGCTGTGATCGTGCGTTCAACGGCGATGCTCCTGTGTCGATCTCTTTGAAGAGAGGCGCTTAGCTCTCTGCCAATGAGATCCGGATCTCGTCCTCGATTCGAAGCTCAATGTCGCTTACGAGCACCTGCCACGCCAACTCACATACGAGATCGAACAGATGGTTGGCGATCGTGTCGGACGCCTTGAATATCTCGCGCGGATCATCGCGCAGGAACTCATGGGAGTCGAGTGCGTATGCGTCGCAAATGACGGCAAGCTGCTGATCTTTGGAGAGGTCGTCGAAGATCTCGCCGGCAACCAGTCGGATCGTGTTGGTTTGACGCAGCCCTCCGGAGAGGTCGTCGTAAGGGCTGCGCAGGACATACTCGCTGCGCACCGCCTCGATGTAGTGCAGCAGATGCCTGCCTGAGATCGCTGATCGTACACGCAAGGCTGATCTGCACCAGGTCTTCGCCGGTGAAGCTCAGAACCCTGCTGTCAGCTCATGGTGCCCTACCGCGACATCGTGGGGCGAACGGGTGCTTTTCCAATGTGCCGACTCTCATAGTCCAGCAACATCTTCGTCAAGCGATCCAGCGCCTTCTTCTCGTGGTGTTGGCGGATCGTGCTCGACTTGACGGGCTTCATCCCATCTCGGAACTTTTCGCCGGCGAGCTTGCGTCGCTCTTCGACGCTCATATTCGCGCAGTCCGTTTCAAATCCGAGCACGATCCACAGGATCTCTCCGTGGGACTGGTGCCTTATGCGGCCAATCAGCTCACGAAGAATCTCAACCAGCGCTTCGACTTGGTCCTGTCGTCCTTCGCTTGCCTGCGCTCGATCGACAACGCAACGGAGGTTGAGCAGGACGTCGGCTTGGTCCCGTACCCACCACGGAATCAGACCCTTCGTGCACAAACGTCCCAGCGCTTGACGAACCTCTTGTTCGTCTGACTCAGGGGCGCCATACACGGCCATCGGCCGAGAATATCAAACTACTACGATAGCAATCTGGGAAAGTCTGTCAAGAGGCGAACTCGACAACATTTGACAGGAGTCTCCCAAGCCATCCAGATGCTGGCTGGCATGATCGGGTGAGTACCGTCGCAACTGCACAGGCCCTGGTGCTGCCCCTCTATTCCAAGCGTTGTCTAGCTGTTTCAACGACTAGTTGGATGTCACGATCTTGAACTGAGCGGCTACAGCTAACTCGTTGCTCCTCAGGCTTTGTCATGTTCTCGACATAGCTCGAGCCCCGTGCTGTCGTGTATGCCAAGCAGCCTCACTCCTGGGGAAATCCACAAGCGGAGACGCACATCTCTGATGGTGAAATTGACGACAAGAAGCGTAGGGCTGCCTTCGGACGGAACCGTTCACTGGCGAGGCATTCGACGTTGAGCGTCTATGACCTCCCGTGGATCGCAGGCTTTGCATTGCTGCTCATCGCGTGCGTCAGCGTCGCCTGCGCACTCAGGCGCGCACCCGACTGGCAGGACCGCCTCAAGCGCTCACACGCAACCGTTTACGAGAGACTGTGGGAACTCGCTTTCTGGCTGTTGCGCCACTTGCGCGACACGCTCTCAAGCGCCGGGCAACGCCGTCGGCATCTAACGCGAGCGCTGCTGGCCGCAGGACTGCTCGGGGCCCTGGCGCTGACACCGGTCCTCGCTCTTTTAGAGATGGCGAAACCGGATTTCGTCAGGCATGGCCTCGCCATCGGCATCGGCGGACTGATCTGGACAACCGTGGTCGAGAGTCCTGGAATGGCCGAGCGCATACGCAAGTTCGAATCGGAGATCGATTTCATCCCGTCCGTCGTCTTCGCACTCATAGTCTTGATCGCCGATATCGCCCTCTGCTGCCTGGCCTTGGGCGGTGTGATTCAGGGCCAGCCGGCGTCGAGCGTGTGTGTCGGCGCCAGCTTCGTCGCCGCGGCTGACATCGTCTCGATGATGATCGGCGTCATGGCGGCGGCCTTTCCGCGCTATCCATTTCTGGACCCCTCCTGAGCGCCTCCTCACCCACTCGAGCTGCTTAGCGAAGCCATGGGCCTATGATCGCCACACAATCAACCGAGGAGCCTCGCATGGAGAACCTTGAAGGTCGTACGGCGCTAGTGACTGGCGCCTCCGGTGGACTTGGAACCCATATTGCACGTCGCCTCGCGCGAGAGGGGATGAACGTGGCCGTCTCCGGGCGGCGCGAGGACGCGCTCTCGCAGATCGCCACGGAGCTCAGTGGGCTCGGAGTGAAGTCGGTAGCGGCGCCTGCGGACCTGTCCGACCTGGCTCGGGGGGACATGTTGATCGAGAGCGTGGAGAGCGCTCTTGGGCCAATCGACGTGCTCGTCAACAACGCAGGCGTAGAGTCGATTGGCGCATTCACGAGCTACACGCGTGAGGAGCTCACCTCGATGGTTGACGTGAACCTGACCGCACCGCTGCTGCTCACGCACCGCCTGGTACCGGGCATGCTCGAGCGTGGGCGCGGGCACGTCGTGTTCATCGCATCCATCGCGGGCAAGGTCGGGCCTGCGTTCAACGAGCCCTACGCCGCCACCAAGGCTGGGCTGATCGGCCTGAACCAGTCGTTGCGCGCCGAGTACTTGAATGAGCCAATTGGCTTCTCCGTGATATGCCCAGGCTTCATCGCTGGCGACGGCATGTATGCCCGCATGGTCCAGGGTGGTCAACGCTCGAATCGAATGATGGGTGAAACCACAACCGAGAAGGTCACCGATGCGGTTGTGCGAGCGATCCATGACGACCGAGCGGAGATTCTCGAGAGCGGCGTCCCAATCCGCCCGATGCTCGCTCTGGCACAGCTTGCGCCAGGACTCGTGGAGCGTGTAGCGCCGAAGTTTGGAGTCACCGACCTGTTTCGCCGCGTTGCTGCTTCGCGCGGACGAACCTGACACAGCCTGTACGACAGCTGGGCCAACATGCATGGTCGCTCAATCGGCTCAGCCGCTCGATGGACGCACGCGGGCTCTGCCGATTGATCGAACACGAACCTCAAGCGACAAGCTGGCCCGGTCGATGAATGTCGAGTGAGACAAGTGGTGCGCAAGAACGTCCTATGCGCATTCATTGCGGGAGCCAGCAGCGCCGCGATGGCGTGGCTTGGCCTGTACGGATTCGCCTGGAACGACTACGACAACGAGGCCCGACCGGCCTTTGACGCCCTCATACATGGTCACACAGTGGAATTCCTGCGGCTCGCGCCCGCCTACGGCGGCTCGCTGGTTGAGCGGGCGCCCTTCGCGCTGATTCCCTCACTTTGGGGGGGCGGCGAGCTCGCTGTCTACCGCATGGTTGCGCTGCCCTGCCTGCTTTCCGCAGCCGTGCTCGGAGTCTGGCTTGTCAACCAGATGCGAACAGACGGGCGTTCAACCCTAGCCCGTGCAGTCGCGCTAGGCATATGCGTGGCAAACCCATTGACCTTGAAGGCGCTCGAACTTGGTCACCCAGAGGAGCTGCTCGGCGCCTGCCTGTGCGTGGCGGCTGTGCTGCTCGCAAGCCGCGATCGCCCACTGCAGGCCGCAGTACTCCTTGGGTTGGCATTCGCCAACAAGGAGTGGGCGCTGCTCGCGGTGGGACCGGTGCTGCTGGCGCTTCCGGCGAAACGGCGACTGCCTTGCCTAGCGGTCGCCGGCATCCTCGCGGCTGCCATATTGGCTCCACTGACACTCGTCTCCTCCGCAGGCTTTGTTGCAGGCGCCCGCGGGATAGCTGCGCCAGGCGCAACGATCTTCCAACCGTGGCAGGCATGGTGGTTCCTAGGCCATCACGGCGCCCTTGTGCACGGACTGTTCGGTGCGCCCAAGCTTGGCTATCGCATCGGCCCTTCCTGGACGAACACGCTCAGCCACCCGCTGATTCTGCTGGTGGGACTCATCCTGACGGCCACCCTATGGCTGAGAAGGCGCCTATACGCCGGAGCGGGCGCCCTGCTGTCCGAGCGCGATGCCATGTTGGCGCTTGCGCTGCTGCTGTTGATGCGTTGCCTGCTCGATACCTGGGACACCGTCTACTACCCGCTGCCGTTCATCTTCGCACTGCTTGCTTGGGAGGTGAGCGGTGCGTCTCTGCGCCCACCGGTGCTGGCGTTGGCGAGCACGGTACTCGCGTGGATCAGCTTCCAATGGTCGACCACCCACATCTCGCCCGACGCCCAGGCGGCGTTCTTCCTCGCCTGGTCGCTTCCCCTCATGACACTGCTTGCAATTGCTCTGTACACGCCGGGACGCACCCTAATCGAGCGCTACAAGCTCCTTCGAGAGGCTCGTGAAACGCTCGTACCCGTGCTCGTCAACGAGCGCTAGATCCTCGATGCGCACCCCGAGCCGACCGGGCACGTAGACCCCTGGCTCCACAGTTACGACGTTGCCGGCTCGCAATGGCTCGTCTCCCGCTGTGCGTGACAGGCGCGGAGCCTCGTGGATCTCCATGCCTACGCCATGCCCAACACCGTGCCCGAAGTGCTCGGCGTGACCCGCCTGCTCGATGATGGAGCGCGCAATCCCGTCCACTTCGCGTCCGCTGATCCCGGCGCGCACGGCGCCGAGAGCCGCTTCCTGTGCGTCTAGCACCAGCTCATACGCCGCAGTGGCCTCCTCCGAGAGCTCTCCCGTGGCATACGTGCGAGTGCAGTCAGAGCAGTAGCCGTCAAGATAGGCGCCCCAGTCAATCGTCACGAGCACACCGCGAGCGATCTCTATATCGCGAGGCTCTGCATGCGGGAGCGCACCATGCTCGCCGCTGGCGACAATCGAGGGGAAACTCGGCGCCTGCGCGCCCAGCCGGCGCATGCGGAGCTCGAGCTCAATTGCCACCTCACGCTCAGTGCGCCCAACAAGGCCGGATTCAAGTACCTCTGTGAGCGCCTGGTCGGCGAGCGCTGCCGCTGCGCGGATACGTGCTACCTCCTGCTCATCCTTGACCTCGCGCAACCGCTCAACCGTCCCTGCGCACGGAGTGAGCTCCCAGCCGGGCGCCAGCAACTCGCGCAAACGGGCATGCTGCTTGACCGTCAGGGATGCGTCGTCGAAGCCGAGCAGCCGCTTGCCCTTGACTCCTCCCGGACCGAGCGCTCGCGCCGCCGCCTCCAGCAGATCGGCGGGCGCGATCTCCCGCGAGTATTCCTCAGGCACCTGTTCCGCGGCTTGGGTGACGTAGCGAAAGTCGGTAAAGAACAGATGGCTGGCCTGTTCATCGGCGCCAACCACAAGGAGACCGTTCGAACCCGTGTAGCCACTCAGATAGCGCACGTTCACGGGCGTGCTCACGAGCAGCCGGTCGACCTCGAGCACGCGCAGCTGCGCCGCGAGCCTTCCAGCGCGGACAAGCTCGTTCACGCGCCGCGAGCGCCCAGCTCGTCGTGCAAGCGCACAAGCGCCAGCCGATATCCCTCAATTCCCTTACCGGCAATCGATGTGACACACAGGTCCTCGATAACCGATAGCTGCCGCCACGGCTCACGCGCCCCTATGTTTGACAAGTGAACCTCGATGGCAGGGAGCGCCGCTGCCGCGAGCGCGTCGTGGATTGCCCACGAGTAATGAGTCCACGCCCCAGGGTTCAGCACTACAGCGTCCACCAGCTCACCCAGGTTGTGCAGATGCTCAACATACTCTCCCTCGAAGTTCGTGTGAAAGAAGCGCGTCTTAACACCAACCTCGGTCGCGAACCCTTCGATCTGGCGCTCGAGCTCATCCAGCGTGAGCGTGCCGTAGTGCTCTGGCTCACGCTTACCGAGCATGTTGAGGTTGACGCCATGCATCACCTCTATGCGAAACGGGCCGGACATCTCGAGGAGCCTATCGACGCCTTTGCAACTCCGCTACGGCGGCGCGCAACTCATTCCTCGGCACATGACAACCGGTCCGTGCATCGCCTGGAGCACCGAGCAGCACAAAAGGAACGTGCGCGCCGGTGCGCTTCTTGTCGCGCATGGTCGCCGCGAGGATCAGCTCGAGATCCTCCTCTTGCAGCTGCACGGGCAATCCACGCCTATCCAACAGCTCTCGCACCTGCGCTCGAAGCTCCGGCAAGTTCGACAGCCCTAGCGCGACGAGCAACCCCAGCCCGACTGCCTCACCGTGACGGTAGCGCTCGTATCCGGTGACGGTCTCCAGAGCGTGTCCGATCGTGTGCCCGAGGTTGAGAGCCTGACGACGACCAGCGTCGCGCTCGTCTTCGGCGACCACCGCGAGCTTCGTGCGAGCACAGGCAAGGATTGTGCGCTCGTCAAGCGGCTCCTCCGCCGACACTCGCTCCCACAACTCGCCGCCGGCGATCAACGCGGTCTTGAGCACCTCGACGTAGCCTGCGGAAAGCTCCTTCTCCGGGAGCGTCGCGAGCGTGTCGGGATCGACCAGCACGCCGGCCGGATGGTGGTAGGCGCCCACGTAGTTCTTCGCCTGCGGCAAGTCAACACCGGTCTTGCCACCGTAGGCGGAGTCCACTTGGGCTACGAGTGTGGTGGGCACGTGCACGATTTGAACACCGCGCTGGTAGGTAGCGGCACAGAAGCCGGCGAGGTCGCCCACTACGCCCCCTCCGAGCGCCACTAGATGGTCGGCGCGGGTCATTCCAGCAGCGACGAGAGCGCTCCACACCATCTCCGCGCTCGCGAGCGTCTTGTGACGCTCGCCGGGCGAGATCTCCACGAGCTCCTGAACTCCTCCCAGGCGCTCGGCATAGAGCGCAGCGACATTCCTATCGGACACGCAGAAAGGTCGCGACTGGGTGCGATCGAGCGGCCACAAGCCCTCCTGGGAGCAAAGCTCAGAGCGTAGAAGTCCCCGTCCGACAAACACGGGGTACTCACCCGATGCGGCACTTGCCCACAACAAGTGTGTGCCGCCCGGCGCTTTTGAGAGTCCACGCAGCGCAGGCAGCGCGCGAACCGCCACACGCGGCGCCAGCGCCGGCAGAATCGCATCGGCGAGCTGCTCATAGAGCGCTGCACGACTCGCATGCAACGCTCCAAACGCATCCCGATCAACGGCGAGCGGCCGCTTCTCTCGGTTTCCACCAGCGCCAGCGCGCCTCCATGCGGCCTGGACGTCGATGTCGAGCAGCACTGTCAAATGAGGCTCGAGCGCGGCACGCACGCGCTCGGAGAGCACACTGCCACCACCGAGAGCGATCACTGAGCCCGGACCGGCATCCTCCAGCAACCGACACACCAATTGCTCCTCTGCGGCCCTGAAAGACGCCTCCCCTCCCTGCTCGAACTCCTTAGCGATCGAATGTCCAAGCGTCTGCTCGAGCAGACGATCGCTGTCGAGCGCTTGCACGCCGAGCGCAGCAGCTACTTCAGCGGCGACCGTGCTCTTGCCGGCGCCCATGAAGCCGACGAAAACGAGTGCGCGACCCGGCGCGTCGGCTAAGCCCGCCATCTAGCGCTCCGCGTGACGTGTCCGACGCCACTCGAGGGTTAGGGCGACGGCCATCCGATTCGCTTGCAATAGGCCTCGAGCGCCTGGCGGGCGTCATCGATGTGGTCGCCTGCGAACTTGCGCCGGTAGGCGTCTGCGAGCACAAGCGCCACCATCGCCTCTCCGACCACACCAGCGGCGGGCACAGTGCACGAATCGGTGCGCTCGCGCAGCGCCTCGGCAGGCTCGTGCGTGGAGATGTCAACCGAGCGCAGCGGCTTTGTGAGCGTCGGCAAGGGCTTCATGGCGCCGCGCACGATCAGTGGCTCACCGGTGGTCATGCCGCCCTCGAGGCCCCCTGAGCGGTTCGTTTCACGGTAGTAGCCGCGCTGCTCGGAGTAGAAGATCTCATCGTGGGCTTGCGAGCCGGGGACGCCTGCGATCTGAAAGCCGTCGCCGACCGCCACACCCTTCATCGCCTGGATCGAGAGGATTCCCATAGCGAGGCGGCCGTCGAGGCGCTCCTCCCATGAGACGTGCGAGCCCAAGCCAGGCGCCAGACCGAAAGCCTGCACCTCAAAGACGCCGCCGAGCGACTCATTGGCCTTGCGCAGAGCGTTGATCTCGGCAACCATCGCCCGCCCAGCATCAGCATCCAGACAGCGCACGGGCGAGCTGTCAACCTCGTCGAAGTCGCCCAGCACAAGAGCCCTATCGCGCTCAGGCGCATGCACCGAGGCGATCTGGATGACATGCGAGCGCACCTGCACGCCAAGCGCGCCGAGAAAAGCCTTGCAGAGCGCGCCACCGGCGACGCGTGCAGCGGTCTCCCGAGCCGAAGCCCGCTCGAGGATGTTGCGCACGTCGGTCTGCTTGTACTTCTGTGTGCCCACGAGATCGGCGTGGCCGGGGCGTGGCAGATGGACCTCCGCAACCTCGGCGTCGACCGGCCACGGAGACATGCGCTCTTCCCAGTTGGCGTAGTCGCGGTTCTCTACCTGAAGGGCAACCGGACCACCAAGCGTGGCGCCGTGTCGAATGCCGGCTGTAACTCGAGCTGTGTCCTTCTCGATCTTCATGCGCCCGCCGCGTCCGTGGCCAAGCTGGCGGCGCGCCATATCCTGATTGAGGTCCTCGGGGCGCAGCTCGAGACCGGCCGGAAGACCCTCCAAGAGGCATGTGAGGCCGGGGCCGTGAGACTCACCGGCGGTGATCAGGCGGAGCGTCATGTCCGCAGTAGCTTATTTGCTTACTTGCAGCTTGCTCTTGCCGCCTGCGCTGGGCTCGCATTGCGCGCTTGCGGCGCTTGGCTCATCTGCTCCATGCCTGCACTGAGCTCGCGTCGCCAATTGCCTGAGCAGCTCCGGCCTTGCTGTTTGCGAGCGCCGCCTTCGCGTTGTGCTTTACCCGCGCTGCGTTAGCGCTATCGCTCTTCTTGGTGATGCTCACGACCCTCAGTTCGTAGATAGCCGCCTGACCACTGGCTTCGATGTACTCCAGTTCCTCGGCATGTCCAACTTCCACATCGATCGTCTGGCATTCCGACGTGCTCGGTAGGCAGATGCCTGATCCGTGCAGGATCGGTGGGACGACGAGCTTGAACACCGCGCCTTTTCCGTCCGTGGTCACTCGTTCGAAGGAGATGCGCACATCCTGCTTGGAGGGAAGCGGCTGCAGCAGTTTCAGGTTCTCATACGGTGTGAGCGTCGCGGGCTGCCCCGGTATCGTGGATGCGAGGCCAAACAGCACAGAGACGATGTAGGGGAATTGTGGCTTGGTGGGCTTCTTGGGAGCCGGAGCGGGAGCAGGGGCTTTCTGGCCGCCAGCGCTCGAGCCCCCGCTCGAAGAGCCAGAGCCGCCCGAAGATGATCCGCTGGATTTGCTTGAGGTGCTCGAAGAGCTGCTTGCGCTCGTGCTCGCGCTCTTCGCGGCCGGTGGAGTTGGCAGCGGGACGAATGGATCACGCGTTGGGCCGTGGCTCTGATAGCGAACACCACCGGGGGTCTCTGAGACGGCCTCGTTGGGGTTCGCCGGCGCAACTGCAACCGGCAGCGCGGCTGCTCCGCTCACAGATGGAGTGTTGAGGCCTATCGCCGACTGCGCTGGAGTTGAACTGCTCGACGAACCGCCCAACACGGCATAGCCAACCGCCGCAATCAACGCAATCCCGAGCAGCGCCACGAACGGCAGCAGCCGTCTGGAGAGGAGGTCCGACTTGATCGACTGCAGAAACTCGGTCATGGGTTCACCTTGACGACGGCCGCTGTCGGAGCGCCTGCCGTCGATCCGCTGGATGTTGTGCTCGTCGCAGGGGCTGCGCCGGCAGGACCGGACGCTGTCGCGCCGCCAAGCGCCGACTGTCCGGGGGGCAGTACATAAGCGGTGGCCGCGATCGTGCCGGTTAGCTGGCCAGGCTTCGGTTTGCTCGACCCGGAGGAGCCCTGCGCTTCCGCGGCGCCGGGGGCAAGGCTGACACTATCGATCGTCAAGAGGCGGCCGTTGACGTGCATTGCCCCGGAGGGCGTTTGCACGGTGAAGCCTTCGAGCTGGTTGAGCAGCTTGTAGAGATCGACGAAGCTGCCGCTGAACACGAACGTGAAAGGCTCTTGTGTGAATCCGGCGCTCGGCGTCGCAGGCGTGGCGCTTGCGCTGCTCGAGCCCGATGAGCTAGTGGTGATAGAGGAGAACTGAACATCGCGACTATGCGTAGCGCTGTCAAGCGTATAGATCAAGGCAGGGGTTTCTGAGGAGGCAGGCACAGCCTGACCAAGGCTCACAAGCGACGTATACGCCGTCGAGTACTGCGCTCGCGCATTGCTCGCGCTGTCTGCCTGCGATTCGGCGGTCGATACCTGCTGACGCGCCGATTCGACTTCTGCAGTCACCTTCGAGGCGTGCTCGCGCTCGGGCGCAACCGTCGTGAACCACACGCCGAGCAGGACCACCAGCACGACTATCCCCATCAACATCAGTCGGTCGCGCGTAGTCATCGTGGCACCCCCTTGCCTTGTGCGGAGACCTGCTCCTTTGAACTACCGCTGTGTGCGGCAACCGTCGAAGCAGTTGTCCCCGTCGGCGCGCTCGGAGCAGGCGTAGCCGGCAATCCCGTAAATAGGATTTGCACTGAGAAGGTCGCCTCTCCGCCCGAGCAGCCTCCGCTACCGGAGCCACCGGCGCTTGCTCCAGACTTGGTTGAGCTCTGAAGCTGCACTTCGCTTGCGCCGTTCATGAGTCGCAGGCGTTGAAGCGTCTGGGCGACCACGGACTGGCTCGTGGCACAGCCAGTGAGCGTGAACACCGGAGTGCTTCCTGGAGG
>JBAPMC010000044.1:0-5884 GCA_049278415.1 Solirubrobacteraceae bacterium | reverse complement strand
CTGCCGGGCCCGCCGCCGAGCAGGAGGAGCCTGTTGCAGAGCGGCCCGCCGCCGAGGAGGAGCAGTCTGCTGCAGAGCAGCCCGCCGCCGAGCAGGAGCAGCTTGAGTCCGAGCAGCCCGCCATCGAGCAGCCTGTTGCCGAGGCGACCATCGCTGAGGCGCCCGTCACGGAGGAGCCGGTCGCAGAGACCGAGCAGTCCGCTGACGAGCAAGCACAAGACTGACGGACACGGTAGGTGCGGCCGGTGGTGCCCTTCGTCGGTCTGACCGGCGGTATGGGGGCGGGCAAGTCGACGGCTCTGAGTACGCTCGAAGATCTGGGAGCGCAGGTTCTCTCCACCGACGCGGTGGTGCATGAGCTGTATGGCGATGAACAGGTTAGGAGGGCAGTTGTTGAGCGCTGGGGCGCGGAGGTGGCGCCTGGGGGGGTTGTCGATCGTGCTGTTGTAGCCGCGAGGGCTTTCGCGGGTGGAGAGGCGGAGCGCCGCTGGCTCGAGGGATTGCTGTGGCCGCTCGTGGGCGCGCGCATCGCGGGGTGGCTTGAGCATGTGCGTGCCTTGCAACCGGCCCCGAAGGCGGCTGTGGTTGAGGTGCCGCTGCTGTTCGAGGCTGGTATGGAGGCAGGTTTTGATGCGACGATTGCGGTGATTGCAGAGGAGGGCATGCGCAGCCAACGGGCTGCTGGCCGTGGTCATGCGCTCCCCGATGAGCGCGTTGCAAGACAACTCTCTCAAGAGGAGAAGGCGCAACGTGCGACATTTGTGGTGCATAACGACGGCACCGAGGGAGACTTGCGGCGCGAGCTGACCGCCGTCCTTGGCAAGCTGTTGGGATGAGCTTCGTCCACACCCGAGTGGGGCTATACACCCGTGGGGGGATATGGGTTGAGGGAGATCACGGATGAGCGTGCAACGGTCATCCGCGGCCACTCGCGGCAGGAGTGGACGCGCCACTTACATGTCGAATAGGCGTTCGCGCAAAGCGCGTAGCCCCGGCCCTCTCACAAATGGTGCTCGCCGTCTGGTGGGCGCGCTAGCGGCGCTCGCGCTCATCGCGATACTGACGGTTGCGCTCGTGTCGCGAGTTCAGCAGGTGTCGCAGGGAGGCTTGCCGCTCAGCGATGCTGCGGTGATCCGCGAACAGGCGGTTGACAAGCATCTCGACCCTGCGTTGATTGCGGGGGTGATCTACGCCGAGACGAAGTTCGACCCGCGCACCTCCTCAGCTGGGGCGCTCGGCCTCATGCAGATTCTCCCAACGACAGCAGGCTTCATAGCCAACCGCTCAGGCGGTGTGCGCTTCACGACCAGCGATCTGGCCACGCCGAGGATCAACGTGGCGTACGGAAGCTGGTACCTGCGCTACCTGCTCGCCCACTACGAAGGCAATGAGATGCTTGCGGTGGCGGCCTACAACGGGGGATTGGCCAACGTTGATGCTTGGGCTGGCAAGGCGCGCAGCGAAGGCAAGACCCTGACGATCGCGGATATCCCCTTCCCAGAGACCCGGGCTTACGTGCGGCGGGTAATGAGGGCACAGGCTGAATATCGCGTCACCTATCCCCGCCAGCTCGGGCTAACGTAGGAGGGCGATGCCACCTTTCAAGCTCGACCCGGTGTTCACCCCCACAGCCGACCAGCCGCAGGCGATTGCAGCGCTTGCCGAAGGTGTGCAGGCGCAAGAGCGCTTTCAGACGCTGCTGGGGGCGACCGGCACCGGCAAGACCATGACGATGGCGGGTGTAATCCAGGAGGTGCAGAAGCCGGCGCTCGTGATTGCCCACAACAAGACGCTTGCCGCACAGCTGTGCAACGAGTTCCGCACGTTCTTTCCCGAGAACGCGGTGGAGTACTTCGTGTCCTACTACGACTACTACCAGCCCGAGGCGTATGTGCCGAGCAGGGACCTGTACATCGAGAAGGACTCCGCGATCAACCAGGAGGTGGACCGTCTGCGCCACGCCGCCACCGCCGCTGTGTTTGCACGGCGGGACGTGATTGTGGTGGCGTCGGTGTCCTGCATCTATGGCCTGGGGTCGCCCGAAACGTACGAGATGAACATGCAGATATTGCGTCGCGGCGAGGAGATCGACCGCGAGAAGCTGCTGCGAAAGCTCGTGTCGATTCAGTACACACGCAACGACACTGTGCTGGCGCGTGGCACGTTCAGGGTGAAGGGGGAGACGCTCGAGGTGTTCCCCGCATATGCGGAGACGGCATTCAGGGCAACCCTGTTCGGCGACGAAGTTGAGCGCCTGCAGCACTTCGATCCGCTCACCGGCGAGCTGATCGCCGACGATCTGGAGCATGTGGCGATTTGGCCGGCTACCCACTACAACGTCAAGGAGGGCACGATCGACGATGGCGTGGCGGAGATCGGACGCGAGCTGAACGAGCGCTGCGAGCAGCTGGAGGCTGATGGCAAGCAGCTCGAGTCGCATCGTCTGCGTCAGCGCACCCAGTACGACATGGAGATGCTGCGCGAGATGGGCTTCTGCTCTGGGATTGAGAACTACTCACGCATCCTCGACGGACGCAAGCCGGGCGAGCGACCCTACTGTTTGATCGACTACTTCCCCGAGGACTTCGTGTGCTTCATCGACGAGTCCCACCAGACGGTGCCGCAGATTGGCGGCATGTTCGAGGGCGATCGCTCGCGCAAGCGTACGCTTGTTGACTACGGCTTCCGGCTGCCGAGCGCCATGGACAACCGTCCGCAGACGTTCGATGAGTTCCTGTCGATCACGCCGCAGCTCGTGTTCCTGTCCGCCACCCCCGGCGAATACGAGCGCACCCGCTCACAGCGGATCGTGGAGCAGATCGTGAGGCCCACCGGGGTTGTGGATCCGGAGATAGACGTGCGTGAGACCCGCAACCAGATAGACGATCTGATGAACGAGATTCGCAAGCGCGTGGACGTGAACGAGCGTGTGCTGGTCACCACCCTTACAAAGAAGATGAGCGAGGACCTCTCGCAGTATCTGATCGAGATGGGCTTCAAGGTGCGCTACCTGCACTCGGAGATCGACACGCTCGAGCGCATCCAGATCATCAGGGATCTGCGGCTCGGTGAGTACGACGTGCTGGTGGGAGTGAACCTGCTGCGCGAGGGACTCGATCTGCCCGAGGTGTCACTCGTGGCGATCCTCGACGCCGACAAGGAGGGCTTCCTGCGCGGTGAGACCTCGCTGATCCAGACGATCGGCAGGGCGGCGCGCAACGTGAAGGGCAAGGTGCTGATGTACGCCGACAAGGAGACCAAGGCGATGAAGGCGGCGATCGAGGAGACCGACCGCAGACGTGAAATCCAGGTCGCCTACAACGAGGAGCACGGGATAACCGCGTCGAGCATCGTGAAGGGCATCTCCGACATCGCCGAGTTTCTGCAAGCCGAGTCGAAGGTGCCGAAGGGAAGGCGTCGTAAGAATGCAACGAGGGCCAAGGCGAAGGAGATGCCACAGCACGAGCTGGAGCGGATGGTGGTGGAGCTCGAGGAGGAGATGATCGCCGCCGCCGACGATCTTCGCTTTGAGTACGCCGCACAACTACGTGACGAGATCCGGGAGCTGCGCCGCGAGCTGAGGGACGTGCAGGCAAGCGAGGCTCCCGCGGGCGAGGTGGCATAGGATGGGCGCCGTGGAGCTAGACCGTCAGGGGATCGAGAGGCGCGACTTCCCGATCGCCCGTCGCGGATATGACCCGGCGAGCGTGGACGCTCATCTGAGAGCGCTTGCGGCCGACGTGGAGGAGCTGCAACGCGAAGCGTCGAGCCGTGGACGCGAGTCGCTCGCCTCCACCGCTGGAACACAGGTGCAGGGGATCCTCGAGGCTGCTCAGGCGACGGCGGAGACGATCGAACGCGAGGCGGCGCAGGATGCGCAGCGTGCACGCGAGTCCGCTAATACGGATGCGAAACGCACACGTGAGGAGGCGGTTGCCCGTGCCCAAGAGCATGTTGCAGCCGTGTCGAAGGCCACTGAGGCGCTGCTGACGCGGGTTGGGTCGTTGGATACCGAGACGCAAACTCTCCTTGAGAGCTTGCGTAGCGGCGCAAATCAGCTCGCGGGAGATCTTGCGGCGGTTGAGACGAACATGGGGTCGTTGTATGACGCAGCAGCAGGTCGCGCTGGTGGCGGGGAGGCGGTTGAGAGGAATGCAACCCCTAACGGCTCTGCCGATGCGCCGATTGCGGATCTCACCATCGAGCGAGGCGCGCCGCAGGCAGCGTCAAATACTGAGTCACAGCCAGAGCCGCAGGCGAGGGAGCCTGTTCTCATCGGTGAGCCGCTGCCCGTATTGGATGCCGAGAGCAAGCCGTCGCCTCTCCCCGGCGATCGGGATGGAGCGCGCCTTGTTGCGCTCAACATGGCCCTCAACGGGGACTCGCGTGAGGAGACAGGGCGGTATCTCGCCGAGAACTTCGATGTTCCCGATCGCGAGCGGTTGCTCGACGAGGTTTACGCGGCTATCGAAGGGTAGGCAGGCTGGCGGGCGCCTGAACCGGCTGGCTGTTGGCGCGAGAGGGAAACCAGATTCGGTCAGTACTTGCCGGAGATCAGGTCCCAGGCGCGGTGTAGCTTGCCGGAGAGCTTCGAGCTGTTGTCGGCCGGATCATCTTGCATGACGGCGGGGTTGGCGATTGGGATGGGCAGGGCTTGACAGCCCGCTGTGTCGAGCTTGAGTGTGACGGCCCGTTCGTGGATCGGTCCGATGTCATCGGCATCGGCAAAGCGGTGTCCATCGGCGCTCTCGTTCTCGGCAATGACAATTCCGTCGAAAACGTCCTCCTCCGGCACGCTGAGCACGTGGGTGACTACGCCGATCTGCTCTCCGTTGCTGCTGTAGACAGGGGTACCGGCCTCCAGCACCTCGTAGGAAATCGGTAGCCCCTGGTCATCCATGAGGCAAGCATACTGGCCCGGAGGATTCACAACTGACCACCCGGGCTGGTCTCATATGCGAACATCTGTTCGGGTTGGGCGGGATCTCAATACAATGGAGGGCACATGGCCTCGAGCAACAAGATCGTCGTCAGCGGGGCGCGTGAGCACAATCTGAAGGACATCTCGCTGGAGCTGCCACGGGACGCTCTGGTGGTGATCACCGGCCTGTCTGGCTCGGGCAAGTCGAGCCTTGCCTTCGACACGATCTACGCGGAGGGCCAGCGCCGCTACGTGGAGTCGCTGTCGGCGTACGCAAGGCAGTTCCTCGGCCAGATGGACAAGCCGGACGTGGACTCGATCGAAGGGCTGTCGCCGGCGATCTCGATCGACCAGAAGACGACTTCGCGCAACCCGCGCTCGACAGTTGGCACCGTGACCGAGATCTATGACTATCTGCGCTTGCTGTGGTCGCGGGTGGGTAAGCCCCACTGCCCGATTTGCGGGCGGCCGATCACGGGCCAGTCGGCCGAGCAGATCATCGATCAGACGATGGAGTTGGCGGAAGGCACGCGCTTCATGGTGCTGGCGCCAGTGGTGAGGGGGCGCAAGGGCGAGTACGGCAAGCTGCTCGAGGAGATGCGCGCGGATGGGTTCGCGCGTGTGAAGATCGACGGGCGGACCCGGATGCTCGAGGAGTCGATCGTGCTCGACAAGCGCTACAAGCACGACGTCTCGGTGGTGGTCGATCGCTTGGCGATGCGTCACGACATCCGTAAGCGACTGGCGGACTCGATCGAGACGGCGGTGGGGCTCGCGGACGGTCTCGTGGAGATCGAGATCGTGGCGGGTCGCAGCGCAGATGATGGGGGAGGGGATGGCGTTCTGGATGCGGGGAACACTCGTGCGCATTCGTCGGGCGCATTGGGAGTAAGGATGGCTGCCCCCCAGATCGTCCCAGGCGAGAAGCCAGAGCCAGGCTCGATCTTCACGTTCTCTGAGAAG
>JBAPMC010000043.1:0-9800 GCA_049278415.1 Solirubrobacteraceae bacterium | reverse complement strand
CCTCAACCGGCAGCGCGCGCGCTCCGGAGAGGCCGACGAGCAGATCGACTCCGTCGATCACATCGGCGGGCGCTCCCGTGCGACCCTCGCGGTTGGTTGACTCCGCATACCAGCGCTTCACCCAGCTCATCGTGCCGTCCAGGTAGTCCTCGCGCTGCGTGCTGAGCGCTCCACGCGAGTCGGCGCCGATGATGTCGCGTACCCCAGCCTCGAGCATGATCTTCGTTACTGCCACTCCCGCCGCGCCAAGGCCGATCACAAGCACTTTGAGTCCCGAGAGGCTGCGACCAGTCAGCTTGACCGCGTTCAGCAGCGCCGCCATCACAACTACTGCCGTGCCGTGCTGATCGTCGTGGAAGACCGGTATGTTCAGATCGCGCTTGAGACGCTCCTCGATCTCAAAGCAACGAGGCGCAGAGATGTCCTCGAGGTTGATCCCACCGAATGACGGCGCGATCAGCTTCACCGCCTGCACGATCTCATCCGTGTCCTTCGTGTCGAGGCAGATCGGGAACGCGTCAACGCCGGCGAACTCCTTGAACAGGCAGGCCTTGCCCTCCATCACGGGCATCGCTGCTGCTGGTCCGATGTCGCCGAGACCGAGCACGGCTGTGCCGTCGCTCACCACGGCCACTGTGTTGCGCTTGATTGTGTACTGGAACGCCTTTTCGGGGTCATCCTTGATTGCTGTGCACACTCGCGCAACGCCCGGTGTATATGCCATCGAAAGGTCGTCGCGCGTCTTTAGAGGGTGCTTGTTGTGCTGTTCGATCTTGCCCCCGACGTGCAACAGGAAAGTGCGGTCGGTGGTATCGATCACCTCGGTGCCTGCGAGCGCTCCGATCGTCTCGAGGATGCGGTTCCAGTGCTCGCGGTTTGAGGCGTCCACGACGATGTCGCGCACGCTGTGGCCGGCATCCGCCTCGACGAGATCCACGGCGATCACCATCCCGCCCTGTTCTGCGATGGCGTCGGTCACCTGGCCAAGCATGCCCTTGGCCTCGTCGATCTTGACGCGGATGGTTAGGCGATACTGCGCGCTGGGGGTGACGCTCACTGAAGCTCCTGAGTTAGCCGGCGGAGTGCCGGGCGGCCCGGCATGTTATTTGCTTGAGGCTCGTGGCCCCCCACACCCCGCAGAGCCCATCCCACGAGGTGGCGGGTGGGGCGCCTAATAGAGTGGTCGGCGTGGAGCGCCGCCTGTTTCTGATCGACGGTCCCAGCCTCGTCTACCGGGCCTTCTATGCGCTACCGGAGTCGATCGCGACCTCCACCGGTGAGCCCACCAACGCCATCTTCGGGTTCGCCTCGATGCTTGTGAAGATAGTCACCGATCACGGGGTGCAGCCCACGATGGTCGCCTGGGATGCTGGCAGCTCGGGACGAACCGAGCTGTTCGCCGACTACAAGGCTGGACGCCGCTCGCGTCCAGACCTGCTCAAGGCGCAGTGGCCGGCGATGGAACCTCTGATCGAGGCGTTCGGCTATCGCAACGTGAGGGTTGAGGGCTTCGAGGCCGATGATGTGATCGCCTCGCTGGCAGAGCAGGCGCGGGGCGCGGGTGTGCCGGTGACGATCGTCACCGGTGATCGGGACGTGTTCCAGCTGATTGACGAGCAAGGGCTCGTGCAGGTGATGGCCACCGCCCGCGGAATCACCGAGACGAAGCTGTACGACCGCCAGGCCGTGATCGACCGCTATGGCCTCCCGCCCGAGCTGATTCCCGACTTCTATGGGCTGAAGGGCGACACCTCGGACAACATTCCTGGCATTCCGGGCATCGGAGAGAAGACCGCCAGCGAGCTGATCCAGCGCTTCGGCTCATTGGAGGGAGTGCTCTCGCACGTACGCGACATCGGTGGGCCCAAGCGCAAGCAGAGCCTGATCGATCATGCCGATGATGCACGTATGTCCAAGAGCCTTGCCACGGTCCAGCGCGACCTGCCGGTGGACTTCGACCTGAAGACCGAGGCGGCGCGCGAGCCCGATCGCTCGCAGCTACGTGAGGTATTTCGTCGCTACGAGCTGCGTGACCCGTTGCGGCGTCTGGAAGAGGCGCTTGGCGAGGCAGAGCTCGCCAAGGCGGTCTCCTCGGACGAGGTGGTGCTCACAGGGCGCGTTCGCAACGGCGCTGCGGCGGACATCGCGACGCTGAAGGCGGCGAGTGGCACGGCGCCTGAGGAGCTGTGTGTTGCGGTGCGCGCCGCGCAGGCCGAGGAAGGGGAGCTGTTTGCGGTGGGCTCGCCGTGGCGGTTCGCGGTGAATCCTGATCCGCCCCCGGCGGGTGCTGCGAGCGGTAAGAAGGCGGCTGCTCGCTCCTCGCGAACGACGGTGCTGGTTGGTGACTGCGCCGGCCCGGAGGAGGTAGTGGCTGCTTGTGGTGAGCGTGCGGTGGTTGCGCACGACGCGAAGGCGCTCAGCGTGGTGCCGCCCGGGCTTGCCCACGACACGCTGATAGGCGCCTACCTGCTCGAGCCGGCGCGGCGTGGCTATCCCTTCGCCGAGCTGTGCGAGGAGCGCGGACTCGTCGCGAATGTGGAGGATCCGGTTGCAGGCGAAGCACTGCTCCTCACAGCGCTTGCCGCCTGGCAGCGTGAGCAGATAGTCGAGCGTGACCTTCAGAGCGTGATGAGCGACATCGAGCTGCCGCTCGTATCTGTGCTGCGTGAGATGGAGATGCTCGGCGTGCGGCTCAATGTCGAGTGCCTGCAGGAGATCACGACGCGCGTGCGTGAGGAGATATCGGGGCTCGAACGTCGCATTTACGAGCTTGCGGAGGAGGAGTTCACGATCGGATCTCCCCAACAGCTCGGAGAGATCCTGTTCGTCAAGCTGGGCCTGTCGCGCAAGCGACGCGGCAAGACCGGGTTCTCGACCGACGCCCGTGTATTGCAGGCGATCCGCGAAGAGCACGAGATCGTGCCCCACATCGAGCGTTGGCGTGAGCTCTCCACGCTGATAAAGACCTACCTGGACGTGCTCCCGGAGCTCGTGGACGAGCGCTCGCGCATCCACACCACCTTCCTGCAGACCGTTGCCCAAACTGGACGCCTTTCAAGCACCAACCCGAACATGCAGAACGTCCCGATCCGCACAGCGCTGGGTCGCGAGATCCGCGGGTGCTTCGAGGCCGAGGATGGGTGCACGCTTATCTCGGTCGACTACTCCCAGATCGAGTTGCGCGTACTCGCGCACGTTGCACAGGAGCCGGTGCTCGAAGAGATCTTCGAGCGCGGCGAGGATGTTCATACGGCAACTGCCTCGCAAGTGTTCGAAGTCGAGCCCGAGCAGATTGATCCGGGGATGCGCTCGAAGGCCAAGATGATCAACTACGGGATCGTCTATGGGCTATCCGACTATGGCTTGGCGGATCGTTTGAACATTCCGCTGGAGGAGGCCAAAGCGTTCATCGACGCCTACCTGGAGCGCTTCTCGTGCGTGGCGAGGTTCATCGCCGACACGATCGAGGCAGCCAAGGAGGAGGGCCACGTCAAGACACTGTGGGGCCGCCGCCGCCAGATCCCGGAGTTGCGCGCTCGCAATTACCAGGTGCGCTCCCTCGGCGAGCGCTTGGCGGTTAACACTGTGATTCAGGGCACCGCCGCGGACATCATCAAGCTCGCGATGGTGCGCTGTCATAGCGCGCTGCAGGGCAGTGGCCTTGCCACCAAGCAGATCCTCACGATTCACGACGAGCTGCTGTTCGAAGGTCCGCCGGCGGAGGTGGACGCCGCGCGCAAGCTGATCGAACGGGAGATGGTGGGCGTGTGGGAGCACTCTCCGCCGCTCGCTGTAGACATAGGCGTGGGGGACAACTGGCTGGAGGCGAAGTGAGAGGTGCGCACGGTCACCTAAGCGGTTGTGGCCGGTGTTGTCGATGGCGATGCCAACTGGAGGCGAGATGACGCGCGGGCTAGCGGTTGGGCTTGCGGCGATTGCGGGCGTGCTCGTCGGTATGCAGGCGCCGGTCAACTCGCGCCTGGGCCGTGACCTTGGCAGCGTGCAGGCTGCCACCTTTTCATTCCTCGTTGGCACGGTTGCACTCGTGCTGATCGCCTCGCTGTTCTACGGCGGCTTGGGCAGCTTTGGAAACGTTGGCAAAGCGCCCTGGTGGGCGCTTGCAGGAGGGCTGTTGGGCGCCGTCTACGTGACCGTTGCGATTCTCGCCGTGCGTACGCTCGGGGTGAGCGGTCTTACTGCGATCGTGATCTCAGGTCAGCTTGCGGCGGCCGTAGTGATCGATCGCTTCGGCTTGCTTGGCATTAGCAAGCAGCCAATCGGAGCGGAGCGCATAGCTGGGCTCGCGTTGCTCATCGTCGGCGTGTTGCTAGTGGTGCGAAGGTAGATTGGGCTGGCGGTGTCATGTGCGGCGCCGCACTTCGGCATAGGCCTCCCCCAAGAGGTGTATGCCCTGGTGGATCGCGGGCTCGGAAAGGTTCCCGTAGCCGAGCAGCACACCCCCGGCGCCGTGCGCTGTGAAGGAGTGCATGGCAAGCCCCTCCGCGCCAACCCCGCGTTTGCCGGCGGCTCGCAGCAGCTGTGACTCATCGACCTCTGCAGGCAGATGGACAAGCTCGAACAAGCCGGCGTTGGCGCCGCTTGCGCTCGTGTCGGGCAGCCACCGATGGAGCGCATCCAGCAACGCCTCACGCCGTTGCTCGTAGCGCAGACGCATGCGACGCACGTGACGGTCAAGCTCCCCGCGGGCGATGAAGTCGCGCAGCGCGAGCTGGCCCACTATCTCTGAGCCACCGTCCTCGATCGCCTTTGCCGCAATCAGCTCCCACGTCAGCCAGGAGGGCAGCAGCATCCAGCCTAGGCGCATCCCGGGAGCCAAGCGCTTGCTCGCAGAGCCAATATGCGCGATCCGCTCTGGCGCGAGTCCCTGCAGGGCGCCGACGGCTACACGGTCGTAGCGATACTCCGAGTCGTAGTCGTCCTCGACGATCAGGCGCTCATCCCCGGCCCACTCGATCAAAGCGGCACGTCGCTCAGGGGCAAGCACGGCGCCGGTTGGGAACTGATGGGCGGGTGTGACAAGCACCGCCGATGCGTCCGTGCGCGCGAGCGCCTCCACTTGCAGGCCTTTTGCGTCGACGGGAACAGGGATGACCTGCATGCCTGCCTGTTCGATGATCAGGCGGTGCACGTGCCAGCCAGGGTCCTCGAGCGCGAGCTGCTCGATCCCGCGGTTGCGCAGCGCGCGACAGAGCAGCGAGAAGCCCTGCATGAACCCCGTGCATACGACGATGCTCTCCGGGTCTGCGTCGACGCCGCGCACCCGACCCAGATGGTTGGCCAGCGCTTCGCGCAACGCCGGCACGCCGCGTGGATCACCGTAGCCAAGCGAATCGAGGGGAGAGTCGCGCATGGCTGCGCGCACCGACCGCAGCCATGCCTCGCGGGGAAAGCCGGCGAGGTCGGGCAGACCGGGATGAAAGTGGTAGGAGAAGCCCTCGAGCAGCGAGCGAGCCGGCGGTCGAGATGCGGCGGCACGCACGGTCCTTGCGACCCTTACGGGCGCCCCTTGACTGGTCGTGAGATAGCCCTCCGCGGCAAGCTGACCATAGGCCTCGGTTACCACGCCGCGTGAGACGCCTAGCTCATCAGCCAGGCCGCGGGTTGAGGGAAGGCGTGCCCCAGCAGGCAGGCGTCCGGAGCGGATCTGCTCGCGTAGCGAGCGCTCGATTTGATCGTGTAGCGGCAGCCCGCCTTCGCGATCGATCTCTACGAGCACTTCCGGTCCTCCAACTGGTCCTCTTTTATCGCTCATCACTGGAACTGTAATAGAGACCAGTACGGGCGTAACTTAGTTTTGCGACAACGACGATTCGCTATAGACAATGCATCTGCACGGCAGCCAAACAGCCCGCCGGCACCTCTGGATCAGGAGGCATGACCATGAGCTCGACACAACGAAACGGCACTCAAGCACACGAGATCACGATCGTTGGGGCCGGCATCGCCGGTCTGGTTGCGGCAATCGCTTGCGCCGAGGAGGGAGCAAGCGTGCGTCTCATAGAGGCTCACGAGAGCGTTGGGGGCCGGGGACGCAGCAGCGATGGGCCGTACAAGGCAAATCTTGGTCCCCATGCGATGTATCACGACGGCCCGTTCTGGAAGTGGATGCGCGAGCGCGACGTGCTTCCGCCTCACACCAGCCCGCGACTCAACGGGGTCAGGCTGCGCCTGGGAGGCTCGCTACGGCGCACTCCGCCGCTGGGCGCGCTACCCGCGGTTCTGCGCTTGCGTGGTCGTGAAGCCCCGGTCAATATGGACTTCCGCAGCTGGGTGGCGAGCCACACCGACGAGTCCACGGCGGCGATGCTCTCTGCCGCCGCCGGCGTTTTCACCTTTCACCATGACCCGGGGGAGCTGTCGGCGGCTTTCGTTTGGCCGCGCATGGTACGTCTGTTCCTGACCGCGCCAATAATCGTGCGCTATCCGGTTGGAGGGTGGAGCTCGTTGATCGCCTCGCTCGAGGATCGCGTGCGAGATCTTGGCGTGACTGTCGAAACCAGCACTCGTATCGAGACGTTGCCCAACCCACCTGTGATTGTGGCAACCGAGCTTGACCAGGCGCGTGAGCTGCTCGGAGACGACAGCCTGCGCTGGCACAGTGGAAGAACGGTTTGCTTGGACCTTGGCTTGCGCTATCGCCGCGGTGACCCGACGGTTGTCTCGGACATGGACGAGTCCGGTTGGATTGGGCGCTACTCCGCCGCCAACCCGTCGATCGCTCCTGACGGAGAGGAGCTGATCCAGGCACAGATGCCGATCCGGCCAGATGAGAGCGTGGAGCAGGCGGCGCTACGCCTAGAGCGTCTGCTTGACGTGGCTGTGGAGGACTGGCGCTCGCGCGAGACTTGGCGGCGCCGGCAGGTGATGGACGGTCGCTCTGGGGCCCTGGATATGCCCGGCACGAGCTGGCGAGAGCGTCCAGCGGTGGATCGCGGCGAAGGCGTGTTCCTGGTTGGCGACACGGTTGCTGCGCCTGGGATGCTGGCTGAGGTTTCGTGGGCGAGCGCGGTCGAGGCGAGCCGTCTGGCGCTACAGGCTGCCGGCAGCGCACATCCGCGGCTGCGCGAGGTTGCCTGACGGCGCCGAAGCTCAGGCTACGGCTGAAACTGGCACTGGCTTGGCGGCGCTATGTGACCGCGTGCTCACGAAGGAGGGTGGAGCGACAGCCAGGTAATGGTTGAACGCCCAAGTGCATGCGCGTTGTGAGGCGAGCGCGCGCGCCATCACCGTGATGGCGCGGCTTGGGGTGAGCTGTCCGACCGCGCGCTGGGTGTTCAGCAGCCAGCGGTACTTTCGCTCGTGCGAGTCCGAGAACGCCCCGTAGCGCGCCAGCGCATCCTCAGGTGTTGCATGGCCTGAAAGCACGGGTCGCAGCTCGCGAGCGCACGCGAGGCCGAAATAGAGGGCGGTGCGAATGCCCTCGGCGGTAAGTGGGAGGCAGTGTCCCGCCGAGTCACCGACGAAGAACACCGCATCCTCGACGGCGGGGCGCAGTTGATGGGGTATCCAGTTGCCTTGGTAGCCCTCGGGAGGCAGGTTCAAGTCGCCGGCAAGTCGTACGGTTGGCTCCTTTACGTGATGAGATGGCCAGAATGAGCCGACTCCCACCCGCAGCTCGTCTGCGGCGGGAAAGCTCCAGGCATAGCCTGCCCGTACATACTTTGGGTCGATCCATAGCTCCAGCTCCTCGCCTGCGCCGTTGGGGTGGACCTCAAGGCCCCGGGACAGGCGTGCATTGGGCGGTTGGATGGGGGTTGCGTTTGAGAGCACCCGTCGCCACCCAAGCGCGTCGACGATGAGCGGCGCCGTCAGATCCCCGCGGTCTGTGTGGACTGTGTGGTCGCTTCGGCCAGTGACCGTCGCCGTCTCAAACTCGGCGTTCTCGGGGTGGGCTTGATCCCACAAGAGCGCGCACAGCTCGCGATAGTCGAACGTGGAGAACGTCCACGGCAGCTGCCAGCGAGCGGTGGTCCAGGGTGTGTGCACGACGAGCTCGTCGAATGTTTGGCGTAGCGAGCCCTGCAGGTCGAGCGCTTCGAGCCAGCCGGTGGGTATTCCACAGGCCGAGGTTTGGCGCTCACCGATCTCGTAGCGGTCGAGCACCAGAACGCGCGCGCCTGTGCTCGACAGCTCGCGTGCAACGGCCAAACCCGCGAAGGAGGCGCCGCATACGAGCACGTCACAGTCGCGCTGTAGCGGGGTGCGCTCCACTCCACGCTTCGTCGCTCTCACGGGCATACGACGGCCAATGATATGTACCCGTCAATTCTCGACCTTGCCTGCGCCGTGGCGCGGGGTCAGCGCCCCAGATGGCAACACCATCAATTCCGATGGACCCCGCTCGGGTAGGGCGGGGTCCATGCCCCGCTTGGCGTGGCTGCGCTAGGCTTCCACCGGTGCAAACCATGATCGAGAATCCCCTGGCCCAGGTGGTCGAGGGGTCCAACGGGCTTCTGCTGGAAATAGACGGCCAGATAGTCCCCAACTACGACGCCACGATGCAGCCCTTCGAGGAGGGCGAGGTCGTGACGGGCAATGTTGTGCGCATCGACAAGGACGAGGTGCTTGTCGACATTGGCTACAAGTCTGAGGGGGTCATTCCCGCAGGCGAGCTTTCGATCCGCAAGTCTGTGGATCCGCGTGAGGAGGTGTCGCTCGGCGAGGAGGTCGATGCGATGGTTCTCACCAAGGAGGACCAGGACGGCCGCTTGATCATGTCCAAGAAGCGCGCTCGCTTCGAGAAGGCATGGCGTCGCATCGAGGCTGCTGCCGAGTCGGGCGAGCCTGTGATGGGCTCGGTAATCGAGGTGGTCAAGGGCGGTCTGATCATCGATCTCGGGGTGCGCGGCTTCCTGCCCGCCTCGCTGGTTGACATTCGCCGTGTGCCGAACCTCGACGAATACTTGGGCACACAGATCGAGACGAAGGTGATTGAGCTCAACCGCTCGCGCAACAACGTGGTGCTCTCACGTCGCGCGGTACTGGAGGAGGAGCGCAAGGAGGTTCGCCAGCAGATCCTCGACCGTCTTCAGCCGGGTCTCGTGGTTGAGGGTCAGATCTCAAACATCGTTGACTTCGGCGCATTCGTCGATCTCGACGGCATCGACGGCTTGATCCATATCTCAGAGCTTTCTTGGTCGCATGTAAACCATCCGAGCGAGATCCTCGGCATCGGCGACACCGTGCAGGTGAAGGTGCTCGACATCGACCGCGACCGCCAGCGCATCTCCCTCGGGCTCAAGCAGACCCAGGAAGACCCGTGGCAGCGGATCATGGATACCTACAACGTGGGCGATGAGCTCGCCGGCAAGGTAACGAAGGTCGTCACCTTCGGAGCGTTCGTGGAGGTTCTCGATGGCGTGGAGGGCCTCGTGCACATCTCTGAGCTCGCCGGCCACCATGTTGAGAGTCCGCGCGAGATTGTCCATCCGGGCGATGAGATCCGCGTGAAGATCCTCGAGATCGACTCGGAGCGCAGGCGTCTGTCGCTGTCAGCCAAGCGAGTTGAGGACCAAATCTTGCCGTTGCCCCGTCAGGAGTCCGCCGTTGCAGAGCCGGCGGAGCAGGCGGTCGCAGAGGAGTCGACAGCGGGTGAGGAGCAGGTTGCAGCCCCGGAGGCGGTTGAGGAGTCCGCGGGTGAGCAGTCCATGGCTGAGGTTCCCGTCGAGGAGCCCGCTTCGGCGGAGACAGCAGTCCTCGATGAGACCCCTGCCGAGCAGCCGGCGGCCGAGGTTGCGGTTGAGGAGCCGGTGGCAGCAGACCAAGCTACGGTCGTGGGG
>JBAPMC010000042.1:0-1583 GCA_049278415.1 Solirubrobacteraceae bacterium | reverse complement strand
CGAGCTCGACATCGCCGGCGCAGGCGACCAGGGCATGATGTTCGGCTACGCCTCGAACGAGACCGAGGAGCTGATGCCGCTGCCGATCGCGCTCGCCCACAAGCTCTCAAAGCGCCTCGCCGAGGTGCGCAAGGGCGAGGTGCTCCCATATCTGCGCCCTGACGGCAAGACACAGGTCACCGTGCGCTACCAGGACGGACGGCCTGTGGAGATCGAAAAGATCCTGATCTCAACTCAGCACGCCGACGGCATCGACGCCGAGACGCTGATCAAGCCCGACCTGTTCGAGCAGGTCCTGCGCCCGGTGCTGCCAGCTGAGCTCTTTGACGAGAAGAAGCTCTTGAAGAACTTCCTCGTCAACCCAACCGGGCGCTTCGTCATCGGTGGCCCGATGGGCGATTGCGGTCTCACCGGACGCAAGATCATCGTCGACACCTACGGCGGTATGGCCCGCCACGGCGGCGGCGCCTTCTCCGGCAAGGACCCCTCGAAGGTGGATCGCTCGGCCGCCTATGCGGCGCGCTGGGTCGCCAAGAACATCGTCGCCGCCGGATTGGCGGACCGTGCAGAGGTGCAGGTTGCCTATGCGATCGGCGTCGCCCATCCCGTGTCGGTGATGGTCGAGACGTTTGGCACCGAGAAGATCGGTCGCGGCCAGATCGCAAGGCTCATAGACGAGCACTTCGACCTGCGCCCCGGCGCATTTCGCGAGGAGCTCAAACTGCACCGCCCGATCTACCAGAAGACTGCTGCCTACGGTCACTTCGGTCGCGACGACCACGACTTCACGTGGGAGAAGACCGACAAGGCCGAGGCGTTGCGTGCCGCCGCCGGGCTCTCGCCAGCCGGCGCCACCGCCTAAGGCGCCCCTGCCGCATGGCTGTGCCGGGCCACTCGGCGTGGTCCGGCGGCGGGTCTAAGGTGAAGGAGTGTCCGCGATCGCCCAGGTCGAGCCGATGACCACGGCCCGCGGGTTGCGCGGGCCGTTTGACTATCGCTTGCCACAAGAGCTGCGCGACGAGGTGAGGATCGGCTCGATGCTCGTCGTCCCGTTTGGGCGGCGCGAGATCCTCGGTGTGGTCACCGCACTCGCCGACCACAGCGAGATATCCGAGGAGAAGCTGCTCCCGCCGCTCAGAGCACTCGAGCTCGGCGTGCCGATCGATCTCGTCGCACTCGCCGAGTGGCTCGCCCTCGAGTACTGCTCCACGCTCGCCCGTGCGCTTGCGCTGGTGCTGCCGCCAGCCGCCACACGCCGGCTGAGCGGGCGCAAACGCCGTGTTGCGCCATCGCGCCCCGAGCACATCCAAGTGGGCGCGCGCACGGCACAGCCGCCTACGCTCACCCCCGAGCAAGCCGGAGCGCTCGCGGAGCTGACTGCTGTGCTCTCAAGCCAGGTGGCGCAGACACGGCTGCTTGCCGGGATCACAGGGTCGGGCAAGACCGAGGTCTACCTGCGCGTCGCCGCCGAGACCTTGAAGAGCGGGCGCGGGGCGATCGTGCTCGTTCCTGAGATCGCCCTCACACCGCAGATCGTCGGGCGCTTTGTCGAGCGCTTCGGCGACACGGTCGCCGTCCTGCAC
>JBAPMC010000041.1:0-1621 GCA_049278415.1 Solirubrobacteraceae bacterium | reverse complement strand
ATATCGAGCCGCGGGTCGCCATGGAGATGCTGCGCAAGGGCGACATCGACGCGATCATCGCGGTCGAGGGCAAGCCGGTGCAATGGCTGTCACAACTCAACGACCCCAATCTGCATTTCGTGCCCGTCGACTACGCGAGATCATTGCGCGACTACTATCTGCCGACCCAGCTCACCTCCGAGGATTATCCGAATCTGATCGCCCCGGGCCAGCAGGTTGACACCCTCGCCTCCGAGGCGATCCTGGCATCGTATAATTGGCAGCCATCCTCCGGCGACCGCTATCGGCGGGTGGCGCGACTGGTCGATACGTTCTTCTCCCATGTCGCGCAGTTGCAGCAGCCGCCGTTTCATCCGAAATGGCGTGAGCTCGCCATCGGGGCCACCGTGTCGGGCTGGACCCGCGCCCGACCGGCGCAGGAATGGCTCGACAGGAACGCCGCTCCGGCGGCAACCCTTGCGGTCGAACAGCCGAGCGCAGCGAAAATTGAAGAGAACCGAGCGCAGTTCGACCAGTTCCTCGACGAACGCGCCGCCGCGCATGGCCCGGCGGCGACAAGCCGGCCGGAGGGCCGCGAGGCGATCTTCAACGAGTTCCTGCAATGGCAGGCAAGCCGTTCGATCAAGCGATGACGCATCGAGCGGCCAAACCGGTCTGTCCAATTATCGTAAACCTGCGCCCGATATCGCATTCGCCGGCTACCTGTTGCGATGAGCGGCCTCGCTGAACGCCCCACTTCCGCCACGCCTTGGCCGCAGGAAAAACCCGTCGGCGTGAGCAAATGGAATCCATGAGCAATCCGTCAGACGACACTCAACGTAACCCGGCCCGCCCCGCGCGATCACGGCGGCGCCGAATATTCCCCGTGGTGCTGCTCCTGCTTGCCGCCGCGGGCATTGGCGGCGCTGTATACTGGGACAAGTACGGCGGCGGGTTCAGTTCTCCGTCACAGTTGGCCGCTGCCGAGCCGTCGACCGCAACGCCGGCTGCGGCGGAAACTTCGGACGCTTCTCCAGAAACGGCCGCGCAGTTGCTGAAAGATCTTCAGACCGTTCAGCAACAGACGTCGGACAAGCTTGAGGATATTCAGCGCCAGCTCGCCGCCGAACAGGGAGAGAGAAAATTACTCTCCGAGCAGGTTGCCGCCCTCTCCGGTCGCGTTAACGGTCTCTCGGCGTCCAATGCATCTGCCACAACCGGAATGGCAGCGCAAACGGCGAAGAAGAAACCGAACTTGCCCGCCGGTGCGGCACCAAGGCCTGTCGGCGTGAACCGGCAAGCCGGACCGGCGCCGTCGCAATGAAACAATGAATTGATCGCGGCGGTGCTTCGCACCTCTGTCGTTCAACGCATGACGGATCGTCATTCATGGCATACGATTACTGAGTCAACCGATTACTGAGTCAACCGACGACCCGCTGAAATAGCGTCGTAATCCCGGATGCGCGAAGCGACATCCGGTAGGCCTGTTCCCACATCGACGCGTTTGCATTTGAAACCTTGCAGCCACCGCTCTTCGGCGACGACCATCGTGGCAGCGGATGTCGCTTCGCTCATCCGGGCCGCGCTCACTGATTCAACAGCGGAAAATCCTTCGCCGGTTTGCGCCCCGGCAGCGATT
>JBAPMC010000040.1:0-1544 GCA_049278415.1 Solirubrobacteraceae bacterium | reverse complement strand
ACAGTGCATGTTGTTCGCTGCCATCCTGATAGGGATTGGCTCCGGCCGGCAGGTTGTTACTGGCGGCGCGCTGGCCTTCTTCGTACGGGTCGGGATCTGGTTTCATGGTTTCATCCCCGGAGGTTTTGATCGCGTGGTCTTTGCCGCTGCCGGCTTTGTCGAGGCCGACGCGCTCTTGCGCAGCGCGTCTTTCAAATCGATCGGAATGCCGTGCTTTTTGAGCAGGTCGGCAAACGCTTCGTCGGCAAGCTCCTGCAGCGTACCCATCCGGTCGCGGCCAAGCTGGGTTAATTTGTCGAACGTATCGTCATCGAATGCGATCAGTTTGCGCATAGCTCACCTTCGTCCCACTCCATCGCGATGCATGGGTCACGAAAATACCAATTCCCGAACACCCGGCCCTCCAGGCCATGGCATCGCGGCTCAAACCCGCCGGGTGGGAAAAGTTCCAGAGTGGAACCGTCGGACCAGGCTACGTAGTCCTACGGAGTAGTTGTTTAACGCGTCCGTAGCATCGTGCATTGCATCCTTTGTGCAACTCAGCGCTGAGTACGCGTCCGCGGTCGGAACCGGAACGGTGCACCCTCGCAGCCGTGTTGTTCGTCGGTATCTGGCGTGCCGCGACTTGAGCGCCACGGAGATCGCGACGATGCACCGGCTTCGGGATTACCTGGCGAATGAGCTGCGCAAGCTCAGCATTGCCGACAAAATCCATGCGATCGTCGCAGCGCTGGCGATTCTGACGACCCTGCTGCTGGTCATGGCGGTTCAATCCGTTCGGTTGCAGGCGGCGCACCGGAGCGAACTTGCCACAGCGGCCACGGCCGCGCTGAATGTCGAACGGCTCAACGGGCTGATCTACGCGATCGTGATGGATTCGCGCGGCATCTATATGTACACGGATCCGGCCAGGGTGAAGGTGTTTGCCGACGCCATTCTCAAACGCAACCACGAGCTCACCAAGGTGGTCGAGGAATGGCAGCATACCGTCCGCGACGACGACGCCGAGCAGTTTGCGTCTCTCCAGAAGCGGATCGATCAATTTATCGATTTCCGTGTCGAACTGGTCCGCCGGGCGATCGAGATTAGCCCCGCGGCCGGACGGGAGTGGGGTGACGATGACGCCGCCCGGACGACGCGCATGGCGCTGAACGCCGATATCGAAGCCTTGGCCGGGATTTACGCCGAGCGTGCCCGGTATGCCGCGGAACTGGGCGAACAAAGTCGGCACGCCGCAGGGTATCTGTTTATGCTGGGGCTTGGCATCCTGCTGCTTGCTGGGCTCTGTGTCTATGTCACGAAGACTCTCGTGATCGAACCGTTGTCGGACATCACGCGGGCGACTGACTGCATCGCCGCGGGGGATTTGGAACTCAGAATTCCATTTATCGGGCGTAAGGATGAGGTCGGGCGTCTGGCTCATGCGGTGCAGAACTTTCGCGATGCCGCCAAGCGCAATGTGGAGCTGCAGGAACTTGGGATCGCCACGGCAAAGGCGCGTGATGCCGCAATCGGGCAGCGCGATCGCCTGGACGACCGGTATC
>JBAPMC010000039.1:0-3044 GCA_049278415.1 Solirubrobacteraceae bacterium | reverse complement strand
GTGAAGGACATCGACCTGATCGCGGTAACCCGAAAGCCAGTGACGCTGGCCAAGAGCCTCGCCGCGCTACCGGAGATCGAGAGCGTCGTCTCGGCTGGCAAGGCGGGAGCGAGGGCGCGTACTCACTCGGGCGTGAGCGTGGACCTGCGGATTGCAAAGTCGGGCCAGCTCGGCAACCTGCTCCAGCACTTCACGGGCTCTGGCAAGCACAATGCCACACTGCGCGAGGCCGCAGTACGCAAAGGCCTGCACGTGTCGGAGTACGGCGTCTATGACGACGCGAGCGGCGCCACGAGGACGTGTGAGAGCGAGCAGGAGGTGTATGCGCTGCTTGACCTGGCCTACATCGAGCCCGAGCTGCGCGAGGACCGCGGCGAGCTTGCGGCCGCTTCGCTTGGATCGGAGTCCGCCCTCCCCGAGTTGATCGAGCTTTCAGATATCAAAGGCGACCTGCACTGTCACACCGTCGCCTCGGACGGTCACCACACGATCGAGCAGATGGCCCTTGCCGCCCGCGAGCGCGGGTATGAATACTTGGCGATCACCGACCACTCCGCCTCGCACGGATTTGGCGACGACGTCTCTCCCGAGCAGTTGCGCCTGCAGATCGAGCTGGTGCGCGAAGCGGATGCGAGCATCGAGGGCATCCGCATACTGGCGGGCAGCGAGGTGAACATCCTGCCCGACGGGTCACTCGACTACGAGGACGATCTGCTGGCCGAGCTCGACTGGGTGATCGCCAGCGTGCACACCGCGTTCGGGATGAGCGAACAAGCGATGACCGAGCGCATGATCGCCGCGGTGGAGCACCCGCTCGTCGACGCAATCGGACATCCCACCGGACGCTTGATCGAGCGGCGCAAGCCGTACGCGCTCGATGTGCCCGCGTTGATCGAGGCGGCCGTGCAAGCAGGCACGATGCTCGAGATCAACGCCAATCCCGACCGGCGCGACTTGAACGACGTTCACGCGCGCGCCGCCGCCCAGGCGGGGGTGAGCATCCTGATCGACTCCGACGCCCACTGGGTAGAGCGCTTCGACGTGATGCGCTGGGGCATAGCCACGGCTCGACGCGCTTGGCTGAGCCCTGAGAGCGTTGCAAACACCCGTTCATGGGAGCAGTTCACGAAGCTACGCAAGCAGGCGAGGCAGTAGCTCCTCTGCAACGAGTCGGTCAACCTCGGCGCGGCGGAAGGGCGCAAGCGCACGCAGCGCCTCCTCGGCATAGTTGGGCTTAGGGCGCTCGAGCGCGCTGCGCAACTGCCCCGCGAGATTCTCGCCTACGAGCCGCTCGTCAAGCTCGCGTGCGATCGGCAGTGCAACATATGGGCCGGGTGAGGCCGTGGTCACGAGCATGCAGCCATCGGCGAGCGCCTCCAGTTGAGCGATCCCGTAGTCCTCGCGACGGGCCGCGCACAAGAACACGCGCGCGCGGCGCAGCAGCGCACGGTATTGCTCGTGGGAGAGCATCCCCAAGACCCGCACTCCCTCGGCCGGCAGTGCGTATCCGAGCCGGCGCAGCTCGCTCTCAGGTGCGCCCGCGACGAGCAGCTCCTCGCCGGGCTTTGACACCGCTTGCCATGCATCCAGAATCCTGTCGAGTCCCTTCTTGGCGGGATTGGCGGCGTAGGTGAGCGCAGAAATGTCGCGTGCACCCGACGGGCCGGAGGGCTCGACCGGGACCGGCAGCACTAGAGCGCGGTTGTGATCGACCATAGACCCAGCCTCCTCCAGAGCCCCCACGCTCTGCGGAAGCAGCAACGGCGCTTGACGCAATCGGCGCCGCTCGAGCGGACGCTGCCACAAGCCGTGTCGTCCGGGTCGGTTGCCGGCGGCGGGAGCGTCGAAGCGGACCACACCCGGCCGCGGCCACAGAAGCGCGCTCGTGGTGGTCGAGTAGATCAGCGCACGCGCATCCGTATTTGCAAGCTCCGCCTGGAGCGCCCGCCGCGTCGCTCGCGCCCAACGCAGGTCGGTGAGCATCAGAGTGCGCACCGGCGACGGCGGGTTGGGGCGGATGATCCCAGCGCTCACCCCCGCGCGCCGCAACGAGGCGAGCAGCTCGTCATCGACTGCGCGCAACCCACCCGTTGCGCCCAGCGAGACGATCAGCACGTCCACCGCACTCGACGCTGCAATGTGCGCCATGCCTCCTACCGCGCCCTTACGAGCCGCTGTCGCCCGCTCCACCACCTCAGGTTGTAGCGCCGTCCATGCGCTCCGGACGCAGCGTCTTGAAGCCAGGGGTGCGAGCCAGCGCGATCGAGCGCAGCGGGGAGGTGCGCAGCACGTGGAAGCGCACACCGTCGCGCTCCTCGATCGCCGCCACGGCTGAGTCCTGACGACGCCACCAAAGGGCCACAACGATTGCAAAGCCAGCGCCGATGCCTGGGATCTGGGGAGCGAAGAACGCCAGTCCGCCGGCTACCACTGTGAACAGCAGCAGCGGCCACAGCCGGTTCAGGAGCGTGGCGCCCGGGCGGTATTCGGGCAGAGCGGTACTCGAGCGTGCCTCTGCGAGCAGGCGTGCGATCGGTGGGTTTAGCTCGGCACGACGACCAAGACGCAAGCCGATTGCGGCCGCCACCACCCACCAGCCAACTGAGATCGGCACGATCACCGCGTCCGCCGATGGGGCGGCGGCGAGCACCGTGACAACCACAAGCGCTGTGGCTGAGGCGGCGCTGAGCAGGACGGTGGCCCTGAGGAAGTCGACGAAGTGCACGCCCTGTATTGCTAGAGCAGAGCCTCGAGCAGCCCGCGCACGCCGCTCTGTCCGTCGATGATCAGATCGGCCTGCTCGGCCAGCTCGGGCGGTGTCTCCTCCGATCCCACCGCCACACGCAAGGCCAGTTCGAGTGTGCCCGCATCCACGAGCGCACGCAGTGCGCGGAACGCATCGATATCGGTGCTGTCGTCGCCGGCGTACAGGGCGCTCTTGATTGGAGGGCCGTTGTCACGGTCGGCTGCGCTCTGTAGCAGCGCGCTCACGCCAAGGCCCTTGTCGAGCGCGATGGGTGGCCGCACCTCGAGCACCATTCGAC
>JBAPMC010000038.1:0-2199 GCA_049278415.1 Solirubrobacteraceae bacterium | reverse complement strand
CGATCGAGTCCACGTCGCCGTCTGCTTCGGCAAGAGTCGCCTCGAGTTGCTCTGCGCCCGGCGCGCTCCCCGGCTCGGCCTTTACGATCGCCGGGTCCTGCAGAAACGGAGCCTCGCTTGTGACCGTTGCGAACTTCTGCGAGAACTCGCCGAAGCTCAGGTGAAGCGCGCGGCGCTCCACGAGCCCAAAGGAGGCGGCGTCCCAGAATGCGGTGGCGCCGCCGTTGCCGAGCACGACCTCATAGCCATCCGGCGCTGAGAACAGCTCACGCAGGCCAGTGCGGATCTCCCTCACGAGCCCCTTCACCGGCTTCTGGCGGTGCGAGCTGCCCATCAATGCCGCGCCATCGGTGGCCAGGCGTTGCAACGCCTCGGGACGGACCTTCGAAGGCCCGCAACCGAAGCGGCCGTCGGCGGGCTTGAGCTGGTCCGGTATTACAAGCTGAGTGTGCTGCGCTTGAGGGTTCGGCGTCATTGGGCTTCCTCGCGGAATGTCGGTTATCGAAGGATGCCCAGGCGCGCGGCGTCGATACTCGTCGCTCCCCGGTGGTTAGCTCCACCTCGTGCGCCAGTCGCGACGCAGCCGAGTGTAGCGAACCCTTCGCTAGCCCCGACCATGAGGCTCACTCCAGTCTGGCGCAGGGCCCACTGGAATGATGTGCTTGGGGTTCAGCTCGTCGTGAGTTGTGTAGTAGTGGCGCTTGATCTGGGCCATCGCGACCGTCTCGGCGACCCCGGGCCACTGGTAGAGCTCACGCGTGTAGCCCCAGAGGCTCGGGTACTCGATGATCCGTCGTCGGTTGCAGCGAAAGTGCAGGTGATAGACCTCGTCAAAGCGCACGAGTGTCGGAAACAGTCGCCAGTCAGCCTCGGTGATGCGCTCCCCAAGCAGGTAGCGATTCTGTGCGAGCAGGTCCTCCAGCCACTCGAAGCTCTCGAACAGCTTCCCGAACGCACGCTCATAGGAATCCTGGCGGCGTGCGAAGCCGGCGTTGTAGACGCCGTTGTTGACGGTGTCATAGACACGCGCGTTGACGTCGTCGATGTTTGCGCGCAAAGCGTGCGGATACAGATTGAGCTCGCCGCCATGGCCGAGCCCTCCGAGCGAGTCGGCGCTGCCCATCATGCGGATGATGTCGCTCGACTCGTTGTTGACGATGGTGGCGCTCTGCGTGTCCCACAGCACGGGGACGGTTACGCGTGCGCTATAGCCGGGATCACTCTGCAGGTAGGCCTCGCTCATGAAGCTCCAGCCGTGCAAAGGATCGACATACCTGCCGCCGGGACCATCCTCAAAGGACTTCCCTGTGAACGCCCAGCCGCGCTCGTCGCGAAACGGCGCCACGTAGTAGATCGGGACAGCCTCCGCCAGCCCGGCGAGCTCGCGCAGAATCGCGGTGCGATGGCACCATGGACAGGCAAGCGACACGTATAGGCGGTAGCGGCCGGGCTCGACTGCAAACGCGGTCTTTCCTCCCGTGCCTGGGTCGAGGCCCACCCACTCGCGGAAATGGCTTTGCTGACGCTTGAACTCACCGCCGGCGAGCTCTCGATTCATGACCCGGTCGACCGTGGCGGGTGCTTTGAGCTTGCCCTGGTCGGTCATCTCACCGGGGCGTCGCGCTAGAACGAGGGTTTGATCCAGGCCATGTGCGAGCGCAGCTCGCCGCCGACGTGCTCGACCTGCGAGTCGGCCTCCTCAGCGCGCATACGCTTGAAGTTCTCCTGCCCGGCACGGTTCTCAGCGATCCACTCGCGCGCGAAGTCGCCGTTCTGGATCTCCCTGAGGATCTGGCGCATCGTCTCGCGCGTCTGCTCGGTGATGACGCGCTTGCCGCGCGTGTAGTCGCCGTACTCCGCCGTATTGGAGATCGAGTAGCGCATGCCGGCGAGGCCCTTCTCGTACATCAAGTCGGCGATCAGCTTAAGCTCGTGCAGACACTCGAAGTAGGCCATCTCCGGGTCATAGCCCGCCTCGACGAGCGTTTGAAAGCCGGCTTGCACGAGCTCGGAGGCGCCCCCGCAGAGGACTGCCTGCTCGCCGAACAGGTCGGTCTCCGTCTCATCCTTGAAGGTGGTCTCGATCACGCCGCCGCGCGTGCAGCCGATGCCCTTGGCGTAGGCGAGCGCCAGCGCACGAGCGTTGCCGGTGGCGTCCTGCTCGACGGCGGTCAGCCCGGGGACGCCGCTGCCTTCGGT
>JBAPMC010000037.1:0-3610 GCA_049278415.1 Solirubrobacteraceae bacterium | reverse complement strand
CGGTAACCGTGCCTGTCAACGCCCGTAACCGCGTGCAGTGGGTGCGCGGCGAGCAGACGCTGCTGCCTCGCCTCGCCGCCCACGAGGGCGTCGATCTATTGCACAGCCTGGCGAGCACTGCGCCTGCGTGGGGTCGCTTTCGCCGTGTGGTGACCGTCCACGACTTGATCTACGCACGCTTCCCCGAGGCCCACGCAGGCATCCGTGATCTGGGGATGCGCGCACTCGTGCCATTGGCTGTGCGCCGCTCCCACAGGGTGATCGTCGACTCGCAGAGCACCCAGCGAGATCTCGTGGAGTTGCTTGGCGCCAGCCGCGAGCGCATCGATGTGGTGCCACTCGGTCTCGGCTCGGTGAAGCGCAGTGATCCGCTGCCCGGCCCTGAGCTTCGCCGCCGCTTGGAGCTTGGGGAGCGCCCTGTGGTGCTCAGCCTGTCCGCCAAGCGCCCCCACAAGAACCTGCTCGCGCTGATTGGGGCGCTTGCGCGGATACCGACCGAGCGTCGCCCGCTGCTGGTGCTCCCCGGCTATCTCACAGCCCACGAGACCGAGCTGCGCGAGCGTGCACGTGTCGCGGGCGTGCAGGGGGACGTGCGATTTCTCGACTGGCTGTCAGATGCGGAGCTCGAGGGGCTTTGGCAGCTCGCCGAGGCTTTTGTCTACCCGTCCTTGTACGAGGGCTTCGGGCTGCCGGTGCTGGAGGCGATGGCACGCGGCGTGCCGGTTGCCTGCTCGAACGCCTCATCCCTGCCGGAGGTGGCGGGCGACGCTGCGCTGATGTTCGATCCTCACGACGAGGCCGCCATCGCGGCTGCGCTCGAGCGTCTGCTCTCAGACCGAGCCGAGGCCGAGCGCTTGCGAGCGCGTGGCCTCGAGCGCGCTCGGATGTTCACTTGGGAGCGCGCCGCTCGAGCGACACTCGACAGCTATGCGCGCATACAATGACTTTCAGCCAGAGTAGCTCCGAAGCACGATTTGCAACGAGGACTCAAGCGAAAGATGGTCGGCGTTCTCGCTGAACCAGCGTGCGGTGCTCCGGCGCATCTCCATGCCGGTTTCATGCACATGCACTATCGCGTCGGCAATCGTCTCGGGATCGGAGCGGTCGGCGATCTTTCCGTTGAGGCCGTCCTCTATCAGCTCCACTGCTGCGTTGTCAGGCGCGGCAACGACAACGGCTGGGGTGGCATGGGCTGACGCCTCGACCACCACCATGCCGTAGCCCTCGCGCTCGGAAGGCAACAAGACGCAAAGGGCACGGCGCATGTCGGCGTCCACCAACTCCCCGTCGGCAAAGCCGGGTGCGGAGATGAACGAGTCGGCCTCCAACTCGGAGATCGCAGCCTGCAGCGCCTCGCGCTCGGGACCGTCGCCGTAGAACACGCCTTGCAGACCCTCGATCCGCCGAGCTGCGCTTGCCACGGCGGCGACGCCGACCGTTACGCGCTTCTCCGGGATCAGGCGTCCTGCGAAAAGCACGAGCGGATCGGCCTTGCGCGGAGTTGCGGGCTCGGTTGAGCCTGCGTACAGCCCGCGTAGGACGGTGATCGGGCTGCGCAGGCCCTGCTCTCGCAGGCGTGCCGCATGCAACTTTGAGAAGCAGAATGCGCGCTGGGGAACAAGCGCGCATAGGCGTTGCACGAGCTCGCCGATGCGCCCGCCAATACCTCCGAGATAGCCGCGCCAGTAGTCGCTGCTCCAAACCTCAAACCAGTCCACCACGAGCCCATAGCGGGCAAGCGGTCGCACAAGCGCAGCCGCCAGCAGGGAGAAGTACGGAAACGCGCATGTATGCACGACGTCGTAGCGGCGGCCGTGGCGCAGCAGATGCCACAGCACGCCTGCACCGAACACGAGTGGGGGCAGGATGCGTCGTCGACCGCTCGTGTAGAGCGCCATCCGTGGCCCTGCCGTCACAACCCGCACGCGCGGATCGAGGTCCAGCTGCTCACCGCGCTCCCACTGGCGCAACGTCAGGTAGGTCACCTCGTGTCCCTCCGCCACGAGTCGCTCGGCGAGATTGCGGTACCAGCGCTCGGCGCCGCCCACGGTATAGGGGAAGAGGCAGTCGTAGATCAAACAGACGCGCATTGCCCCGGGAGAGTGCCAGGAAAGCAGCTTCCGGTCCGTCCGCTAGCATTTGCAACCGGAAAGCGCCCCGTTTTCTAGACGTTGTGCGCCACTTTGCGGCCTGTCGGGCGTTATATCTCGACTGAGGCCGAACCTGCACGCAGTGGGCGCGGGCCCGACAAAGCCATGAGCACCGCACAGAAGAGCAGGCCTACCATCGCTGAGGCCGCCGAGGAGTCCCGATCGACGCTTGTGTCGGTCGTGATCCCCTGCCTGAACGAGGCGGAGAACATCGACCTGTGCGTGCGCACCGCGCTCGAAGTGCTCCGCAGCCATGACATCGATGGCGAAGTGCTGGTGGTGGACAACGCCTCCGAGGACGATTCCGCGGCGCTCGCCGAGGCTGCCGGAGCGCGCGTGGTGTCTGAGCCCCGGCGCGGTTACGGGAGCGCCTATCTGGCGGGCTTCGCCGCGGCGCGCGGGCGCTACATCGTGATGGCCGATGCGGATCTCACCTACGACTTCAACGAGATTCCGCGCTTCGTAGCCGAGCTCGACGGTGGCGCGGAGCTTGTGATGGGCGACCGTATGGACAACATCCAGCCCGGGGCCATGCCGTGGCTTCACCGCTACATCGGCAATCCGATCCTCACGGGTCTGCTCAACCTGTTCTTCCGCACGGGCGTGAAGGACGCCCACTGCGGGATGCGAGCGCTGCGCAGCGACGTGCTGCCGCGCCTTGACCTGCGCACCACCGGGATGGAGTTCGCCTCAGAGATGGTGATCCGCGCCTCCAAGGAGAAATTGCGGATCACCGAGTTTCCGATCGAATATCACCCACGCGGCGGCGAGTCGAAGCTGTCGAGCTTCCGCGATGGCTGGCGCCATCTGCGCTTCCTGCTCGTGCACAGCCCCACGCACCTGTTCATCGTGCCCGGCATGGCTCTCGCCGGGCTTGGCACGCTGATCGTGGCGCTCGTCGGTGGCGGCCTTGACTTCTTTGGACGCTCCTGGGGTATCCACGCCCTGATCGGAGGAGCGCTGTTGATGGTGGTGGGAACGCAAGTGCTCGCGCTCGGATTGTGTGCACACGCCTACGGCACTTACTTCATGAACGAGCGCGACCCGTGGTTCGACCGGATGCGGGCACGCTTCCGGCTCGAGCACGGCTTGTTGCTTGGCGGTCTATTCGTGCTCGTGGGGCTCGTGATGGGCGGAATCATCGTCGGCACCTGGATCTCCCATGGCTTCGGCTCGCTTGCCGACGAACACCTCGCTGTGGTTGCAGCCACGTTCTTGATAGTCGGAATCCAGATCTTCTTCTCGTCGTTCCTCCTGTCGATTCTCGGGTTGCGGCGTTGAGCGACTCCACGGCGGAGCTAGCGTCCTCGTCAAGTACGCGGACGGAGTATTCGCCTGGACGCTGGTCTCCTTCGAAGTGGCTAAACGGGTCGCGCGGGGTGTGGCTGCCGGCCGCGATCGTCGGCGGGTTGGCGTTTGCCCTGATCCTTTGGCAGCTCGCGATCCCGCGGCCCTACTAC
>JBAPMC010000036.1:0-2324 GCA_049278415.1 Solirubrobacteraceae bacterium | reverse complement strand
CTAATTCACTTCAGCTGGTTCGTCCTTACCCTGCAGGCGCTCGCGTCCGCGCTGCACGGAGGCGATGAACTTCGAAAGGTTGACCTCGAGGGTGTTGAGGATCTCATCGGCGTAATCCTCGGCGCCGAGCCTGATCTCGCGCTCGCGGGCCCTGGCGTCCTCCACGATGTCCTCGGCGGCGCGCTCGGCCTGCTTGGTGACCTCCTCCTCGCCCACCAGCTGCTCCTGGCGCTCACGTGCGTCCTTGACGATCCGCTCGGCCTCCTTCTTGGCCTCAGCGAGCATCTCTTGACGCTCCTTTACGATCCAGCGCGCCTGCTTGATCTCCTCGGGGATGGTCGCGCGCATCTGGTCGAGGATGTCGTAGATCTCCTCCTTGTCGACCCTCACCTGGTCGGTCATGGGCACCGACTTGGCGTTGTGCACCAGGTCGTCCAGCTTGTCGATCAGCACCAGCACGTCCATCAGCGGTCACCTCCGTGGTGCGTCCCGCGCCACGACGTATATGCAGAGTTGTCTCTCAAGATGGGGCTCACGTCACCAAAGTTCGTCAGCGTCGCAGCTCTTCCTGCAAGCGCTCTGCCACCTGTTGGGGCACGAGATCGTCGATTCGCCCGCCGAAAGTGGCGAGCTCCTTTACTCCGCTCGAGGACAGGAAACTGTATTGAGGGCTAGCCATCAGATACACCGACTCTATCTCGGGATCCTGTCTGCGGTTGAGCTGGTTCATCTCGAACTCGTACTCGAAGTCCGAGATCGCCCGCAATCCCTTGACGATCGCCTTGGCTCCAACGCGCCTGGCGAAGTCCACAACGAGTGTGTTGAACGGCTCCGCCCGCACTCCCGGAAGGTCCTCGAGCGCCTTTTCGATGAACGCCATTCGCTCGTCGATTCCGAACAGCGTCGCCTCCTTGCGCACCGAGCGATTCACAACCGCAACCACCACCTGGTCGTACAGCGCCGCCGCCCGACGGATCACGTCCAGGTGGCCGTTGGTTATCGGGTCATATGAGCCCGGGCACACGGCTATCGTCTTATCAACGCTCATCGTTGTCCTCTGTGACGTGACGGTGGATTGTGATCGTGGTGTCGCCGTAGCGCTTCTGCTGCACCACCTCCAAGGGCAGCTCGGCCGGCGAGCGCCGATCGCTCTCGACCACGACGCGCGCACCGGGTTCAAGCAGCGCCGGCAGCAGCGCCGACAGCTCGCTTCCCAACTCGCGTGTCCGCCTGTATGGAGGATCGACGAATACAAGATCGTACGTTTCGCCGGCCTTACGTGCGGTGCGCAGGGCCGCGAGCGCGTCCCCCACCCTTACCTCAGCCACCGGGGCCGCCAGCCCCAGCTGTAGGAGGTTCGCCCGCAGCACCTGTATTGCTGCGGCGTTGCGCTCGACGAAGACGACCCGCTCAGCGCCCCTGGAGAGCGCCTCTATCCCAAGCGCTCCGGTGCCGGCGAACAGATCGAGGGCGAGCGCTCCATCGAGCTCGCCGAGCATCGAGAACAGAGCCTCGCGCACGCGGTCTGAAGTAGGACGAGTCGTCTCGCGACCTCGTGGGGACGTCAACCGCCGTCCACCCAAACGCCCAGCGATAACCCTCATGCCGGGATCGGCTGCAGCGCCTCGACGCCGAAGGAGCCCTCCAGCGCTTCCCCCAGCAGCGCGTGCAGCGGACCGCACAGGCCTGGGTCCTCAGCAAGCACAGACTTGGCCCGCGCACGCGCACGCTCGAGCAGCTCAGCGTCCTCAGGCAGGCTCGCGAACTTGAACTGACCGACCCCCGACTGCCTCGTCCCGACGAGCTCGCCCTCCTTGCGCAAACGCAGGTCGATCTCCGCGAGCCTGAACCCATCGGAGTGCTCGACGAGCGCCCGTAGGCGCGCCGAGCTTGGAGGTCCCGCGAGCAGGCATGCCGAGCGGTGCTCGCCGCGCCCTACTCGCCCTCGCAACTGGTGCAATTGAGAGATTCCGAAACGCTCAGCGTTCTCTACCAGCATTACGGTCGCATTGGGAACATCAACGCCCACCTCGATCACCGTGGTCGCCACAAGCACGTCCGCTTGCCCAGATGCAAACGCCTCCATCGCCTGCTGCTTCTCGCGCGGGCGCATCTGGCCATGGAGCAGTGCGAGACTGCGTCCCTCAAGCTCACCGCAGCGCAAACGCTCGAACTCGGCGGTGGCTGCACGCGCCTCTCCCGCTGCTTGTCCCTGCGTTCCGAGACCGTCCTGCGCTTCCTCGACCAGCGGGCACACGACATAGCCCTGACGGCCGGACTCCAACTGCTCGAGCAGCAAGCGGTAGGCGTCGGCTCGCCCACGC
>JBAPMC010000035.1:0-8395 GCA_049278415.1 Solirubrobacteraceae bacterium | reverse complement strand
CCGAGGCCCTGCGCGGCTCTGGCCGCCACGAGCGTGCCGCGGTCCGCAGCGAGGCCGCCGGCAAGCGAGGCAAACCCGAACAGCACCAGCGCCAAGACGAACATTCGGCGCTGCCCGAAGTGATCGGCGGCACGCCCGCCGAGCATCAGGAAGCCCGCGAAGGTGATCGCGTACGCGTCGACGATCCATTGCAGCTCCGGCGCCGAGAATCCAAGGCTCAACTGGATTGACGGAAGCGCCACGTTGACGATGCTCAGGTCGAGGATGACCATGAACTGCGCCACGCAGCAGACGCCCAAGAGCCACGCCTCGCGCGAGCCCAGCCTGCGCCTGGGTGGCTGCGGCTGTATCGCCTCCGGGCTAGTCGGAGTCGCGGTGCTCATCTCGGCAATTGGCGCCACCTGCGCCTGGTAGGGTGGGCGCCGAAGTCCCTACCCACACGGGCACACCCCATGACGGGGGGCGCCCTGAAGGGCACAAGCAGGCAAGCGAGCGACGACAGGAGGCCGGCCGATGAAACGAACGTCACTGGCCGCCATGCTAACGCTACTGGCTGTCCTTGCGGCCACGGTGGTGTTGGCAGGATGCGGCGGTAAAACGAGCAGCTCCCAGACCCAGACGACCGGCACGACATCGGGCGCCCACAAGCACTCCACCAAACCGGCCTACTAAGCATCGCCCTCATCCCGATCGCCGGGTGGACGGCAGGGCAGAGGCGTAAGTTGTGACCGGGACGGCCTTGGAGCTGCCAAGCGTGTGACCGGCTGAGTCAAGCGCCTGCACCGCAGCGTAGGCGTACTTCTTGGGCAGGATCATCGAGCTTTCGAAGTTGCTGGCCGGGATCATGGTCTGCGCCGCCAACGATTCGGCGTGCTCTCCCGCGAGCACGCGCCAGGACGCCACTTCGCTCGCGCCGTTCCAGCTCATGTGCACGATCGTCTCTTCGCCGGTGTTGCTCAGGTTGGCGAGCACCGCCGGTGGGCTTGACGGGCGCCCACTCCAGGAGAAGCGGAAGGCACGGTAGAAGGACATGTCGAGGGGCAGATGGGCGTCGAAGAGCAGCGAGCCCCCTTTGCCGAACTCGCTGATCGCGGGTACGCCGCCGTAGCCCACCAGAGCGTTCCCGTCCGCCAGCGTCTGCATGTTGCCCTGGCTTGGGGAGAGCAGCGGCGGGCTGGGATGCGTGTAGGCGGAGCTGAGATGCGCCTCATGGGCCTTGAAGTCAAGCCTGATACGTATGGCACGTGACTGGTGATGGATCGGCGGGTTCGAGCCGTCGTCGAAAAGCGTCACTTCCCCGTCCGGCAGGATTCTGCCGTCGTGCTGCCATGCCGTCTCGGTGCCTGGCCCCATCTTGAAGGAGCTCTTGAGGCCTCCCAAGCGCCAGAGGATGTCGCCGCTGGCGCCTTCGATCTGATATGCGGCCCAGGTGCTGCGCGCCGAGATGAAGATGTTCCCGTCGGGCTCGCGATCGATCGAGTTGATGTGAAACCAGTCCCATGGGGTTGGCTTGGTTGGCGTCGGGGTCTCGGACTCTGAGACGCCTACGTGGTCGAGGCTGTGCCATTCCCAGCGCACGAGCCCCGTCTTCATATCGATCTCCTGCACAGCGGTGTCGAGGATCACCCCATTGCTTACCCCTTCAACCGGAGTGAGGTCGCAGCGAACCGCGTTGAACGCCGTCGTATAGGAGACGTTGTGGGGGGCGATCTGGAAGTCGTGCAGGTCCGCCTGCAGGCCATTGCCGCCGGCAACCTTTGCGATCGTCTGGTAGTTGGAGCTCATAACGACGTCTTCGCCTTGGCCGAAGCCCAGCGAGAGCACCTTGCCCTGCCAGAAGGTGAGGGCTCCTCGCCCTTCGTAGCTCTGCACGCTCAGGTTCTCGGCGGTCTTGCCGGCGGGGAGGTGGTCGAACCACACGAGCCGGCCTTGCGGCGTGTAGATCAGTGGTCCGTACTGACCAGGTCCGGGCCCAGTTGTCGTGAGGATGTCGCCTGCCGAGGGATCGTGATCCGCCGTGGCTACGCTCAGGATCGGAGCTTGGACGCCTGGCAACGTGTCAAAGCTCTGGTAGTCGGCGGGTGACGCCTGTGGGTTGGGAAACGTTGGGACGGTTGCCGTCGAATACGGGGTATCGACGCGAAAGCTAAACGTGATCCGTTTGTTGCTGTTGCTTGCGCCGAGGCTGATCGCGGCGCGTACGCTCACGCGCTCGCCGGCGTCGAACGGGGTATCGGGTTGAAAGCTCGCGCCGTCGCCCTGCGAGTAGCCACGGAGCTGGCCGGGGTGATCGCCGCTGCGCTGACCGGCAACAGAGACTTCGTGGATCTCCGAGACAGGCACACCCAGGAAGCTGATCTGCGTGTACGGGTTTGCCATATCGGTTTCCGGCGCCGGCGAGACATCCACCGGTAGCCCTTCTAGCTTGGCGCTGTGGTCCAGCGTCGCCGGCAGGCATGCCGGCGAGGACGCGCTGGGCGCAGACGCTTCTTTGCGCAGGGCGCCTGTGCTCAGAACGACCGCCACGGCGATCACGATCGCGACCACAAGCAGGGCGATGACGATGCGGGTTCTGCTCATGCCAGACGGCCGCTGCTAGGCCGTCGTGGCATTTGGCGAGCCAGTGGCACGCGACGCCTGCAGAGCGGCGAGCGCGCCGTCGATGACGCGCCCCAAAAAGGTCTCACGGTCATTGACGTGTGGCATGGGCTCCGCGGGCACTGGCAGCTCGAGGAACTCGCACAGCGGCTCCCAGCCTTCGCTCACGTTCCACACGAGCAGCCGCTCGGGCGGCACCGTCGCCTTGACCAGCTCGTTGTGGCGCTCGAACCCCGCGATCAACTGCTCGGGTTGCTCATGCCCGGCGGCAAACGGCGCCTGCTCGATCCAGAACATGCGCTCGACGAGCTTCAAATAGCGATTCCATTGTGGATCGACCTGGCCGCGGGCGCTCGAGAGCAGCCGGATCAGCGACTCGCCGTAGCACATGTTCCAGATCGTCTCCCTGAAGCTGGGCTCCCACTTCTCGGGATCGCGCACGCTGAGCAGCACCTTGGCGTCGGGGTAATAGTCCATCAACTCTTGCCAGAAGTAGCCGCCGGGCCAGTCCACCGTCGCCTGGTAGCCACTGAAAACATCCTCCCACGGAGCATCTCCGTCAAGCGCCCGGCTCCACACGCCCACCTGATCGAGGTCGGCGATCACGTTGACCCAGTGGTAGCAGGGCTCAAAGCCCAGCGTCTCGAGCGCCACCTTCTGCGTCAGCGTGCCCGTGCGCGGCATTCCGGCCCCGATCAATCTCATCTACGTCCCTCCCGGCTCGTGGCTGTTGTGTCCCTCAAGGCTAATGATGGACGCCTGTCGAAGGGTTTATGAAGAAGCATGTGGATAGGATGAAGAGTCTATGAAGAACTTCCGCCGAGGAGCCGCTCTTTCGCGGTTGCTGACGGGTTGCTCACGTATCCTCGGTCTTTGACCCGTCCATCTGCCCTCCCAGGCCCGAACGACTCCAGGAGGTCCATCTTGAAGGCTATAGAAGCCGACCTCCCAAGCCTTGCCGACCTCTCAAGCCTCGAGCAGCCGCTTCCGTGGGAGGGTCCGAGCGTCGGGCTCCCGCGCATCAGTCGCATTGCGCTGGTCGACCCCGCGACATCCTTTACCCAAGAGGAGGTGCTCGGTCTGCTCGGCCTCTCAGACGACGAGTTCGCGCGGCGCATCTTCAGCCGCTGCGGGGTGCGCCGCCGCCATCTGAAATTGACTCACGAGCTGCTTGCCACCACCGTTCAGGGGCGCACGCTCGCGATTGAGGAGCAGTTGTTTGGGGACGCCGTCCGGGCGATCGACGAGCTCGAGATCGATCCCGGTGAGATCGGTGTGGTGGTGAGCGCCTCGCTCTATGCGCTCGGTGGCCCCACAATTGGGCACCGGCTCGTGGATCACTACGGGATGGACCCTTCCACCGACAAGTATCACGTGGTTGGCGTCGGCTGCGCGAGCGCGGTGCCGCTCGTGCGGCTGGTCTCGCAGACGCTGCGCGAGCATCCCGGCAAGAAGGGGCTTGTGGTTGCCGCCGAGAGCATGAGCGGCATCCTGATGGGCTCAAGCGTCGATGATCCGCGCTCAAAGACGGTCGGCTCCTCGATCTTCGGTGACGGTTGCGCTGCTGCGGTGATCGAGTACGGAGATCCGGTTCCCGCCGGCCCCGCCAGCCCGAGTGGCCCGACGGTTCTCGCCTCGAAGGTGCATCAGATCAGCGGCACGCTCGGGGCCGTTCGAATGCAACTTGCCCCCGATGACAGCTTCCTGCACCTGATCCGCGAGCTGCCCGAGGTGGCTGGCACAGGTCTGCGCGAGCTGGTCGGGGAGTTTCTCGCCGCTCAGGGATTGCGGCGCGAGGCTATCGACCATTGGCTGGTGCACCCCGGTGGTCGGCGCATCATCGAGAGTGTCCAGGAAGCGCTGTCGCTCTCACGTGAGGACGTCGAGGCGAGCTACGAGGTGCTCGCCGAGCACGGCAACGTCGGCACACCGTCGATCTTCTACGTGATGAACTGCGTGATCGAGCGCCGCCGTCCGCAGGCAGGCGAGCTTGGCCTGATGGTCACAGTTGGCCCAGGCGTTACGGTCGGGTTGATGCTCCTGCAGTGGTGAGCGCCTCGACGGTGAGGCGTGCATGCAGCAGCTCGAGCACTGCGTCCACAGCTGTCGGTACGGCCTGGTCGGGAGTGAGCTGCAAGTCTGGACGTCGCGGAGGCTCGTAGGGATCATCGACGCCTGTGAAGCCGTCGAGATCGCCTGCCAGCGCCCGCGCATAGAGACCCTTGGGGTCGCGCTCCGCGCACACCGTCATCGGTGTGTCGAGGAAGACTTCATAGAAGGGGAGACTGTCGCGTTCGTGCAGTTCTCGAACCTGCCGACGAGTCTGCTCATAGGGGGACACCACCGCCACCACCGCCACGGCGCCCGAGTCGGCGAACAGACGGGCCAGCTCGCCCACGCGATGAACGTTGGCTTCTCGATCTGCTCTGTCGAAGCCAAGGTCGCCGCAGATGCCGCAGCGCAGATTGTCACCGTCGAGCAGGTAGGCGCCGCGACCCTGCTCTACAAGGCGTTCCTCCACAGCTGCGCCGAGAGTCGACTTGCCCGAGGAAGGGAGACCCGTGATCCAGAGAGTCGCCCCACGGGCTTGAAGGGCCTGCCAGCGCCGCTCGCGGGAGAGTGTGCCGTCTTGCCATGTCACATTGGGGCTTGAGTCCATCGGGCGGAAGCTCACCTGCCGGAGTCTTAGGAACCGTTAGGGCGCGGTTAGCGTCTCTAACATAGCGGGCGGGGCGGAAGTTTCGCCCAGTTTTCGTAAGTCGTTGCTAAGAACTCCCGTAGGACCGGCCTCTGGCGTCGGGCGCTCAAGCCGGTGAGGGAGATCGGTCAGGGTTGGGCGAGGGGCGCTCAGACGAGCTCGAGCGTGGCTTCGCCGTCGTAGAGCTTGATGATCGTGACAGTGGAGTCGGGCGCGGCGGTCAGGCACAGGCCGCATAGCACGCACTCGTCGAGGTTCCGCTCCACCAGCTCGAGCGCGCCGTCGTCGGCCTGGGCAAAGATGTCCACCGGACATGCTTCAGCGAGCTTGGCGGCAAGCGCCGCATCAGACGCGGCCTCATCGGAGACCTCGACTGCGATGAAGATCCCATCGGCCCTCATGCCGGGCTCCCTTCTGTTGCGCCGGATCTCTCTGCGATCTTCCTCCGGATCATCTCCGGGATGTCCTCTATTCGCTCGGCCACAGTAATGCCCGCCTGGGCGAGACGCGCGATCTTCTCGGTGGCGGTGTCCTCCTTGCCTTCAACGATCGTGCCGGCGTGGCCGAAGCTCATGCCGGGCATCTCATCCATGAAGCGCCCCGCCATGAACGCCACGATCGGCAGGCGCGAGTTGTTCTCGGTGACCCAGCGCGCAAGCTCGGCCTCCATGCGGCCACCGGGCTCGGTGTAGATCACGATGCCCTGCGTCTGCTCGTCGGCCTCGAACTGTGGCATCAGCTCGGCATAGCTCGAGCCGATGATCGCATCGCCACCGATCGACACGGCGGTTGACTGACCGAGCCCGGCCGCGCTGAGCGTCGAGGACATCTCGGTGGTCATGCCGCCCGAGCGCGAGATCACTCCGATCGGACCAGGGGTGTAGGCCTGTGCGGCGTTGCGCGCCGGGCCGCCGATGCCGCCCATCTTGATCACGTCAGGCACGATGATCCCGAGGCAGTTCGGGCCGATGATGCGTGCTCCGCGCAGGGTGGCCAGCTCCACCATCTCAGCTACGTCGCGGCGCGGGATGCGCTCGGTGACGATCACGATCAGCTTGACGCCGTTCTCGATCGCCTCGAACACGGCGTCCTTCGTAAAGGCGGGGGGGACCGTCACGACCGAGCCGTCTATCGGCTCACCGTGATGGGCCACGGCCTGGGCGACCGTGTCGAAGACGGGTACTCCGTGGACCTCACGGCCCAAACGGCCGGGAGTGACGCCGCCGACGACCTTCGCGCCGGCTCCGTAGTCAAGGCACTCACGGGTGAGGTTGACGGCCTCGCGGCCGGTGATGCCCTGGACGATGAACGTTGTGTCTGCGTCGATCAGAATGCTCATATCGAGAGTGGGGTTGTGTTTTTGGGATCATCCGCGCGGCGTAGCGTCGTGCCGAGCCTGTGGGCGCGGGACGTCCTATCCCGCGACGATGCCAGCGTGCTCGAAGGTCGAGCTCTCATGCTGCCACCCCTTGGATCTTCTCGACGGCCCGTCTGGCGGCCTCGTTCAGGGACACGCTGCGGTCGGCGTAATCGACGCCGTACTTCTCGAGGATCTTGAAGCCCTCCTCCTCCCAGGCGCCCGGGATGCGGAAGATCGCGATCTTCTCCGCCGGGTCCATGCCCAGCTCGATGCAGGCCTTGATGACGCCACGGGCAACGATGTCCACACGGGTGTTGGACACGATCGACATCATCACCGCGATCTTGTCCACGCCGGGCTTCTGCAGCACGAGCTTCGCAAGCCCGCACGCCTTCGCCACCGACGGGTTGCCGCCGATCTCGCAATAGTTGGCGGGCTTGCCGCCGTGCGCCCTGACTGCGTCGAACAGCGTCAGCGAGCCTCCGCCGGCTCCGATCACGAGCCCGAGGTTGCCGTCGAACTCGGTTACGTTGCCAGCCACGCCACGATGATCGGTGGCGTCGACCTCCTCACCCGCGAGCTCGAACGGTGTCGCCTCGCGCGCCTGGCGGGTCTCCTCGTTGCCGACGCCAAGATCGGCAAGCAGCTTCTTGTGGCGACCGCGCGCCTCGTTCTCAATGTCCATGTGCGCGTCGAGCGCCACGAACGAGCCATCTGAGAGCTGGCCCAGTGGGTTGATCTCGGCAAGGGTCATGTCGTTCTCGACGAACAGCTTTGCCAGACGCGTCACGATCGGGACGAGCTTGTTCAGCGCCGAGCCGGTCACGCCAGTGGAGGCGATGACCTCCTTGGCCTGGAAGTCGCTGAGAGGCAGGATGTTCGAGAAGTGCCGACGGCCCACCTTGTCGGGCTGCTCCTCGGCGACCTGCTCGATGTCGATGCCGCCAACAGGGGAGAAGATCATCACCGGCTGCTTGCGCGTTCCGTCCCAAACCACGCCTGCGTAGTACTCCTGCGCCACCTCGGCCTTTGGGTCTACAAGCACCCCGCGTGGCATGTGCCCGTTTATCTCCAGGGCGAGAATGTCTCGCGCATACGCCTCCGCCTCATCGGGCGTATCGGCGAACTTCACACCGCCGGCCTTCATGCGTCCGCCAGTCAGCACCTGTGACTTGATGACGGTGGGGCCGCCGATGCGCTCGGCTATCTGCTTTGCCTCGGCGGGGTCGGTGGTGAAGCCGTAGTCGGTTACCGGGATGCCGGCGCGCTTGACTACCTCGCGTGCCTCAAACTCGAAGAATCTCATCGCGTCCTGTGGGTTCGTTGCTGGGCAGTGGGCGTCGGAACCCTATCGGGACGGCCGCCTACGTGTGAGCTGGCGACCGTCCCGCACACAGGGCGGTTCGGGTCTACATGATCGGAATAGCCTCGTAAACGTCCACTTTGCCGCCGTTTGCGAACACCGGGCAGCCTTTCGTGAGCTCCGCTGCAGCGTCGAGGCTGTCGGCGGTGAGGATCGTGTAGCCGGTCAAGCCAGTCCCGGCTGCACCACTGGCTCCGTTCGGACCCACCGAGGTCGACGGACCAAACGGATTGCCAGCGTCCACGATCGCGGGGCCGAGCGTGCCAAACCACTGTCCCCAAGCTGCCATAGCGGCCTCGCGCTCAGCATCGGTCTGAGCCATGCCACCGCCGGTGTACGCCAATACGTAGTTCGCCATATCGCTACTCCTTCTGAT
>JBAPMC010000034.1:0-1626 GCA_049278415.1 Solirubrobacteraceae bacterium | reverse complement strand
ATCATGAAGCGCTGGAAGTCGCGCCAGCCCTCGTTGGTGCGTACCCACGTGCGCAGCGGCTCGTCGCACATCGGCAGCACCTGTGCGCGTACGCCGATCGCCTCGTTTAGCTTGGCAAGCGCCTCGGTGGGGCGCAATCCCTCGTTCTCCATTGCACGACGCTGCAGACACCAGGCCAGGTCGCGGTCGCCGAGGTTGAACCACACCTCGGCACCGAGCTCGCGCAGCGCGTCCATCACGGAGAAAGTGTCGCCGTCGATACCCCAGCCACGCTCGTCTATTTCATCGGCGAGCCAAAACGAGACGAGATCCGGATCAGGCGATACGTGGGCGCCGTAGATGTCGATGTCATCGCCGGTGTTGGCAATCACCACGAGCTCCTCGGGGCCCACAACGTCGAGCATTCCGCGTGCGAGCTTAGCCCCGCCGGTGCCTCCAGCGAGTACCACCACCTTCCCGCCGGCGGCTCCCAGCGACGGGGTCGATGCAGACGAGTTCAGTGCCATCTCAGAACCGTCGGGCTCCTTGGGCCGGGGCGAGGGCTCTACTCCCAACGCTCGTCCGGCAGGCCCGTGATCCTGATGCCCGCGTGCGTTTTGTGGCGCGCGTTCACCGAGATCATCAGCGCCGTCAGCGACTCGGCGATACGCGCCATCTCAAGGCGCCCACAGTCCACGCAACGCAGCCCGTGAATCCGTTCGATCAGCCGCGCCGCGTGCTGCTTGTCCTCGCGCGCGTCTCCGCACACGAGCACGTCCTGTCCGAGATCGTGGTCGAGGTCGGCCAGCGACGCGGCGGACACGGTGTGTAGCGCGGATACAACTTTCACGTCCGCGGGCACCATCTCCTGAGCTGCCTGAGCCGCCGACCCTTGCCACACGCCAAGCATGCGTGTCGCACGCCCGCTCACAGCAGCGGCGAGCGGAACAGTCGCGTCGATCAGCAGCTGTCCGGCGCTCAGCGACTCCTTCAGGTTTTTGAGCGTCTCAGACTGGTTGCGGAACGGGACGCTCAAGATCACCGTATCGACGCCTCGCACCGCCTGAGCGTTCTCGGCGCCGACGAACGAGCCTCGAGGCACCGCCTCGCTGGCGCGCTGCGCAGCCTCCTTGGCGCGGGCGGGGTCGCGTGATCCGATCACCACCGGCACGCCCGCCTGCCCGAAGCGCACGGCCAGCCCGAACCCGAGCGCGCCGGAGCCGCCAACGATCGCAACCGGGTCGGTGGGGGAGGGCGCCACGGCGGCGGAGTATAGGAGGGCAGCTGGGATTTTTTGTGGGAGACAAGATCCGCGAGGATGATCCGAAGGGGGGCACGCGTCGCCGGTCGCCTCGCACGGTTACGCTCCACGCATGAGATTCGAGGGCAAGACTGCACTCGTCACCGGTGGCGCCTCGGGGATCGGCGCCGCAACCGCTCGCCGGCTCGCCGCCGAAGGCGCCCGCGTTGCGATCGGGGACCTCAACGAGGAGGGCGCCCGCGAGGTCGCCGCGGAGCTCGACGGCTTCGGCTGCAAGCTCGACGTCACCGACACCGCGTCCGTGCGTGCCGCGGTGGCAGCGATCGAGCAAAAGCTCGGCCCGGTGGACGTGCTCGTCAACAACGCCGGCACCGACCTGTTCTCCT
>JBAPMC010000033.1:0-1569 GCA_049278415.1 Solirubrobacteraceae bacterium | reverse complement strand
CGAAGGTGCGGCCGATCAGCGCCTGCGCCGAATCGGCCGCCGCCTTGCGGTCTGCGAACGGCTTCAGCCGCGCCACCATGAAGGCGTTGTTCGGTTCGGAGGCGCCGTCGAGCAGCGAAAAGCCGATGATCGAGAGCGTGTGCTCGACCGCCGGCATCTGCTTCAGCAGGTCTTCGACCTGCTTGGTCACCGCGCTGGTGCGCGCCACCGAGGCGCCGTCCGGCAACTGCACCGAGATAAAGAAGGCGCCCTGATCTTCTTCCGGCAGAAATCCGGTCGGCGTGATCAGCGAGACACCGACGATGCCGCCGGCGAATACCAGCACCAGCACCAGCGACAGCGCCGCCATTCGCATCAGCCGGCGCACGCCGCCGGCGTAGCGGTCGCGAACCCAGTCGATGCCGCCGAGCACGCGACCCATGATGCCGCGCCGCGGCCCGGTGTGGCGCAGGAACACCGCGCACAGCGCCGGCGACAAGGTCAGCGCATTCAAGGCCGAGATGAGCATGGCGGCGCTGATCGTCACCGCGAACTGACGGAACAGCGTCCCTGAAATTCCGGGAATGAAGGCAATCGGCACGAACACCGACAACAGCACCAGCGTGATCGCGATGATCGGCGCGGTGATCTGCGTCATGGCTTTCTTGGTGGCCTCGGCCGGCGAAAGCTCCGGCTCCTCCTCCATCACCCGCTCGACGTTTTCGACCACGACAATGGCGTCGTCGACCACGATGCCGATGGCGAGCACCATCGCCAATAGCGACACCGTGTTGGCCGAATAGCCGAGGATCAGCAGCACGGCGAAAGCGCCGATCAAGCTGACCGGAACGGCAACTGCGGGAACGATGGTGGCGCGCAGACTGCCGAGAAACAGGAACACCACGATCACCACCAGGACGAAGGCTTCGCCGAGCGTTTTGAGCACCTCTCGGATGGTGTCGCTGACGAAGGTGGTGGAATCGTATTGCACCAGATAGGTCAGGCCGGCCGGAAACCGCCCCGACAGTTTCTGCAGCGTTGCCTGCACCGCCTTCGCCGTGGTCACGGCATTGGCGCCGGGCGCGAGATAGATGCCGATCGGCACCCCGGCGCGGCCGTCGATCCGCGATTCGCTATCGAGATTCTGCGCGCCGATCTCGACCCGGGCGACATCGTGGATTCGCAGCACCGAGCCATCCGGGTTGGCCCGCAGCACGATGTTGCCGAACTGATCGGTGGTGGTCAGCCGGCCCTGGGTCTGCACGTTGAACTGGAACTGCTGCTGGTCGCTGATCGGCCGCGCGCCGATGCGGCCGACCGGCGCCTGCACACTCTGGGCGCGGATCGCGGCGATGACATCGGACGGCGCCAGATTGAGGCTGGTGAGCCGCACCGAATCGAACCAGATCCGCATCGAGTAGTTCAATTTGGCGAACAGGCTGGCCTGGCCGACCCCGGGGGTGCGGGAAATCGCGTCGAGCACGTTGATGATGGCGTAGTTGGTGATGAACAGCGGGTCCTGCTCGCCATTGGCGCTGTAGAGCACGATGAACTGCAGGATCGCCGAGGACTTCTTCTGCACCACAAGCC
>JBAPMC010000032.1:0-7114 GCA_049278415.1 Solirubrobacteraceae bacterium | reverse complement strand
GCCTGGTTCTCGGGTGTGCTCCAACGCGCGAGCAGTCCGCGATCCTTGTTGGTGAGAATCTCCTCGGAGGTCAGGTTGTTGCTCAGCGAGCGCGCGGTTATATCGGCGGCCCTGGCCCGCAGAGTCTGATTGTCATCGGGCAGGTTCAGACGTGCGGCAAGGATGAGCGCTGTAAAGCTGCTTTGTGCTCGTTCTTCGACGAGCTCTAATGCCTCGGTGGACTTTTCGATCAAGGGCAGCGCGTAATCGACACTGCGGACGTGCGCCGGAGAGAAATCGCACGCAACCTTGGCAATGAGCCTGAACCCATCGCATGTCCCTGCGTCTGTGGCCAGGAGCAGCCCCTGCGTGATATCGCTCGGGGGAAATGGCGTGTGTTTAGTCTCGTATTCGATCTCAGTCAGAGCGGCCTTGACGTGTTGTTTGTCGATCGCGCACAGAATGGTGCTGAGCGCCCTTCGCGCAGCCGGGGCCGGGTGAGCACTGAGGTATTGCTCGCCTGCATGATCGCTGGCCGCCGCTAGCAATGTGGTGGTCAGCGTGGAAATGTCGTTGTCGGTCGCGATCGCCCCTGCAGCGGCGATCGCCTCGAAGCTGGGGCCTCGCTCCCACGGCGAACCATCGACGCGAAGCCGCTCCTTGACCTCGGGCCAGGAGAGTTGAAGAGCAGACTTACGGGCGGCGTCGTGGTTGCCCGTTCTGATTGCCCAGCCCAGCGCCTCGGGCCACTGCTCGATGCTCTCGTACAACGCGCGTAGTGCCGTCCCGATACGCGCACAACCTCCGAAGTGACCGGCACGACGATGAATCGACCAAGAGATCATCAACGCGCGCAGCGCGTCATGAGCGCGACCCTCAAGCCATGCTCGTAGACCCTCAGTTTCCTTTCTGTCGGCTCGAACGGCCGGTGTCAAAGTTCGACCACGAAGGTCCGCGGCAGCAATCCGCTCCGTCTGATCCAACCGATGAGCCTCTGGCAGGAGCTGCCCAACGGCGTCTTGGCTGAAGATCGCCTCGGCTATCTCATCCTCGGCATCACCCACGGCACGCCACCGCTGGGCCGCCTCACCAAAACGCAAAGAAGCCTCCGTCGCTTCGCCCCTGCGGACATGGATGGCGCCCAGCCGTGCGTAAATCCATGCCGAGTTTTCCTGGACCCGGCCAACGGGCGAGAGCAGAAGCTGGTGGACCTCATGCTCGACATCCTCGCCGTTCTCCACGCGCGCGTCAAAGCGATCGAGCTCAATCGCGAGTCGAGCACCGCCTTCCTGCACTGGACCGAGTGCGGTTACTGCGCGGCCCGAAACCTCGCGCAGCATTCCCGATTCCTCCTGGGCAGCAAGAGCTTCACAGCACGCCTCGCCCCACTCGGCGATGCCGGCCAGATCGCCAGCGGCCAACGAACGATCAAAGGCATCGCGCAGAACCGGGATCGCTTCTTGTGGATGCTCCTGCCACACAGCACGCGCCGTTGCCGCCGAACTTCGCCACTGCTCGTCCTCTGGCAGCTCCCACGACGCCCGGAACGCCGCATACTCGGCCGTGTCCTCGCCACGCCGCGCAGCGGAGCGGGAGACCCGTAGGTGCAGCTCACCCGCCCTGGACCGTTCGCGTGCCTCGCCCGCACACCGTGCGGCGCGGAGCAATAGGACATCGGCGACGGCAGGCATAGATGCGACTGCTTGATCGGCCATCTGCTCGAACTGCGTGGAGGCACCACTAAAGTCGCCGCGCTCGACAGCTTCCTCTGCGCACGCGAGCGCATCCTCGAGCCCGAGCACGGCGAGCGGCCCCTCGATCGCCGCAGTAGTTTGCATGTCCCACTGCTCCTTGAGGCCCGCCAAGCGCTCCAGCGCGGCCAACTTGAGTCCCTGGTCAATGCCTAGCGGCCGTTCGACGTGCTCAAGGCGAATGTTCGGATGTTCGGCGAGCTTCTCCCGCAGCGTGCCAGCAGTCCAAGGATCGAGGATGCGTACCCCTGGATACTTCTCGCGTAGCTTCTTGAGCCCTGGCTCGCTGCCCTCGCTCATGTTGATCGGAAAGACGAACGTGACCTCTTCGGGTTCGCGCTTCTCGAGCGCCGTCTTGAGCGATTTCTCGCACTTGGACCAGCTGATCCCGCTCGTATGGTGCTTGGCCTGCCACACCCACTCGCCATGCCTGTCATCCGCCGGGACGATCGTGTCGCGGCCGGCGTCGGGGGGTTTGAGTTGGATCGCTGTCGGCTCCTCGGCCCGGACCAGCGCGAAAACTACGTCCTCGAACTCCTGCGAGTCCATCAACGTGAGGGCAATGTCTATGAGCCTCGGCTTCATGGCGTGCATTGTCGCGTAGCCGGAGTCCGGGTCGAGCGAGATGACCGCAGCCTCTCAAGGACAGCCCAGTTCCGATTAGGATCGTCGCGCGATGGCGAGTGATTACGATGCCGGCCGGGCAAAGATCGACGCGCTGGTCGAGACCTGGAAGAACGATTGCCTGGTCGAGAGCGGTTCGTTGCTCTTTGACGACCGGGAGATATGGACGATCCCGCATCTCGAGGACTTCCGTCAGCGCTTCCTCGAGAACCCACTCTTCGGGACAGAGGAGAACTTCGGCCAGAAGCTCACGACCCAACTGGAAACGGCCTCCGAGGATGTGCGCTGGCTCGTCTGCGAGCTGATCGCCGTCTACTTCCTATTCGCCGTTGGCGCGATTGGCGGGCCGACAAAGCGCGCGACCCTCGAGGCGATCATCGCGCCACTCGGCGAGGAGCGACCACCGCACTGGCAGCGCCTGGCCGAGACTATGGACGAGGGCATCGGCAATCCAGGGCTCGGCTACAACGTCCGTCGGGACCTGCAGATTGGTTACCTGCTCGACTTCTGCTTGCGATTCAAGGCAATCAGCGACCCCGAGCATCGCCGCGAGTTGCTCGATGATCCGTGGGCTCTGCGTGACTTCGCCGACGACGCGGGCGAAGACATCGCGGTGCGCGAGATGCGCCACATCCTGCTCCACCTGCTGCGTCCCGGCGAGTTCGAGCCGATGTCCAGCCGGACTCACAAGCAGAACATCGTGGATGCGTTCGCAGCCGAGTTGCTGGCCGACGAGAACATCCCAGAGGACCTTGATGAGCAACTGCTCTTGATCCGCCAAAAGCTCGTCGAGCTGAAAGCGCAACCAGACCGCCCGGTACTCGACTTCTATCGGCCGCCACTACGCGACATTTGGGACCCTGGCTCAGATCGGCCTGACGGCGCCAGCGACCTTGATCTCTTGCTCTACAAGAAGCAGATCGTCCTCTACGGGCCGCCCGGCACCGGCAAGACTCATCGCACACGAGAGCTCGCCGATCGACTGATCCGCCGCGTCGCGCTGGAGCGATGGAAGGCGACTCGCTTCTTCAGCTCGCAAGACGAGCTGGACGAGTACGTCAAGACGAACGTCCATTGGGTGCAGCTGCACCCCGGCTACGGCTATGAAGAGTTCGTTCGAGGCTTGCGCTTGTTGGACGACGGGAGCACGGGCTATGTCAACGGACTCCTACCGAGACTGGTCGAGCAGATGAACGCCGTGCCCGTTGAGGCGCGGCTGCCCGTGATCCTCGTGTTGGATGAGATCAATCGCACCGACCTCAGCCGGCTTTTCGGCGAGGCGTTCAGTCTCTTGGAGAATCGGAATCAGTCCGCGCAGCTCCCGGGCTTCGACGCAGACGAGGAGCCACAGGAGCTGGCGCTGCCCGAGAACCTGTTTGTGATTGGGACCATGAACCTCATCGACCAGTCCGTTGAGGAGCTCGACTTCGCGCTGCGGCGTAGGTTCTTCTGGCGCCCGGCCGGATTCGAGGCAAACCCGATCATCGAAGTCAATGAGCAGCGGTGGTCTGAGCACGCGCCGACGAAATGGGGCTGGGACCGCGCTGTCGGCGACATGACCCAGCTTGCGGAGAGAGCCACGCTGCTCAATCGACAAATCGCGCTCTCACCGCACCTCGGCCCACAATACGAGATGGGTCACACCTACTTCTTCGACGCTGCCTTCTTCGCCGGGCGATGGCTTCGCGGTTGCAAGCAGCTCAGCGGCGGCGTGCTGTGGACCTCTAAGGGACGGCCAAGATCCTCGATCGAAGACCTTTGGGTCTTCTCGCTGGAACCCCTGCTCGCCCAGTATCTCGGGGGCCTTGACGCCGACACCGCCACAAGTGAGCTGAGTCGACTGCGTGACGTACTCGTCGCAGGAAAGGTCGAGTGAGCAGCCCGGTCGTCTTCGAGGACCTTTCCCCGCGAGCATCGACGGACAGCAACGAGGACCAATGGCTTAGCCGGCTGGCCGCGCACCTCGAGGACCACGATCACGTGCTACGTCTCGCAGGCGCCGGCCGCACCGATGACGAGGACGACCCAGCACTACGGCACGGTGCAGACGGCAATTGGTGGGCCGGGCGCTTCATTGGCGAGCTGCGCTTCGAGGGCCGCGAACTGCGAATAGAGCCGCGCCTCGGAGTCGACGTCGTAGGCACCTGGCTCGCCCACGCTCTCAACCTCACAGTCATTCCCAAAGCGGCGTCGTCGGGGTCACGTGGCCCCCTGATCGTCCAACTCGTAGACCGCGTTTGGTCAGCGGCGGTTGCCGACGCAGCTCGTCACGGCGGTCCCCGACTGCGACGAGCCTCCCATCACGACGACCTCTTCATACGTGGTCGGCTCGACATGCCCACCACTATCCGCCACCGTGCTGGCCGCCGACCGCTTGTCGCCACGATCCGCAGCGAGCGTGACCTCGACAACCCCGTTGCTCGTGCCCTGGTCCTCGCTGATCGCGCACTCAGGTCGTTGTTGCCGGTGAGGCCAACGTGGCGTCCAACACGAACCGGCGAAGTGTTGAGCCAAGTTCGCGCTGTAGTTGGCAGCCGGCCAGAGCTGCCGGATCTAAACGCCTTTCAGCGAGTCCGCTATACACCGATCACGCGACCCTTCGAGTCGGTCGCACGACTGTCCTATGAGATCGCCCGCCGCCAAGGGCATCTGACCTCAGCCACCAGCGCCGACGCCTCCGGGGTCCTCATCGACGTGGCCGAGCTTTGGGAGCTGTTCCTCCTGCACTGTGCTCGCCGTGCATTCGGACCAACCCGTGTCGAGCACGGCACCTCCGAACGAGACAACGCATACCTGCTGCAGTCGGTCCCCAAGCCAGCGAAACAGTTGGGACGGCTCAAGCCGGACATCCTCATCCGCGACGGCACCGGAAAGCTGACAGCTGTCCTAGATGCGAAGTACAAGCGTCTGCGATCGTGGCGAGGCAGCCCCAGCGGAATCGATCGCGGAGACCTCTACCAGCTGGCCTCCTACCTCTCAGGCCACGACGTTCAACTCGGAGCGCTCGCCTACCCGCCTCACGACAATGATTGGGCTACCGCGGACCTCGACGGCCCCTGGCTGACACGTGACGGCCAGAACGTGCGCTTCATCCATGTTCCCGCCACTGCCGCCGAGGCCGCACGCGATCTCCGAGTGCTGCTTGAGCGAGCAACCTGAGGGACAAGCCCTAACGGAGACGCCCCAGGCTGCGTCCGGCTGGTGATCGTCGCTCTGACGATCGACAAATTTGATGGCCGCTTGTGCCTGCTTGCGGTCACGTATGGCATGACTTCCTACCTAACCGTGCGCGAGGTCGCCACGTTGGCTCGCTGCGAGCACAAGTCGGTGCGACGCGCCATCGCTGCGGGCAGACTGCGCGCCTTTCAGCCCACAAACAAGCTACTTATTCGCGAGGACGACGCCTGCGCCTGGATCGAAGGGCGGCCGGTATCGCTGACCGGCTCGGCTCCTAACCTACGCCCTGGCGCGAGTCGCCAGCGCCCAATGCTGGGGTCCCAACGGCCCGGTAGCGTTGATGATCTGCGCGAGATTGAACGAAAGGCGGTGCGAGCATGAGTGTGCGAAAGCGCGATGATCGAGATGGGCAATACGAGGTGCGCTGGCGAGAGGGTGGGCGGCAGCGCTCCCGATTGTTCGGCAAGAAGGGAGACGCCCAGGCGTTCGAGCTCGACGTCAAGCGCCGCCGACAGCTCGGTCCACTTGCGGCCGGAGTGATCCAGAGCCGGCTGACGTTGGCTGAGTACGTGAGGGATGAATGGTGGCCGCGGTATGCCGTGCCGAATCTCAAGCCGTCAACGCGCCGCCGCTACCTCGAGGTTTGGGGCACTCACCTTCTGCCGCGCATCGGCGACTACCAGCTGCGCGAGATCACCCCTGCCTTGGTTGAGGATCTGTGTAGCCAGTTTCGCGCCGCGAAGGTCGGCGTGCAGACGCAGCGCAAGGCGGTGATGCTGCTGCAGGGCATTCTGCGTCGCGCCGTCGTGCGCGGCCTGATCCCGAGCAACCCGGTCAGCGTCGTCGACAAGCCGCGCCAACCCGCGACCAAGCGCCCGGAGCCGCTGGCGCCGCTGATCGTTGAGACGATCCGCGCGGGGCTCTCTAAAAGAGACGCGACACTCGTGTCGGTGCTCGCATACGGGGGCCTGCGTCCCGAGGAAGCGACGAATGCCCATTGGGATGATCTCGGAGAGCGCATCCTCCACGCGCACGCCGGAAAGACCGAGAGGGATCGAGTGGTCGACGTTCTCGCGCCGCTCGCGCAGGACTTGGCGGAATGGCGACTCGCGCAGGGGCGTCCAGCTGGCAAGGCCCTCATCTTCCCGCGCCAGGGTGGCAAGGAGTGGCAGCTGCACGACTGGCAGAACTGGCGGCGGCGGATCTACCAGCCTGCGGCCAAGGCTGCAGGAGTGACCGGCGACATGCGCCCCTACCGGCTCCGTGGATCGTTCGTCTCCCTGCTGCTGTGGGAGGGACGGTCGCTGACCTACGTGGCCGAGCAGGCCGGGCACTCGGTTGCCACCCTCGCAAAGCACTACGCCGGTGTGATGCGCGAACTCGAAGACAAGCCGCGGAGACCGGCCGCCGAGGCAATCCGCCGTGCCCGGGTGCAGGTGAGGTGTGCGCCAGGTGTGCGCCAAGCGCAATCTAAGGGCAAGCGATGATGTCGTCCAGGCAAGCAAAAAGCCCGCTGGCGCGGGCTTTTTGGCTTCATGGGCGATACTGGGCTCGAACCAGTGACCTCCGCCTTGTCGAGGCGG
>JBAPMC010000031.1:0-9110 GCA_049278415.1 Solirubrobacteraceae bacterium | reverse complement strand
GCCGAAGGTGGTGGCTCCGAACACCGACCTGCGGCGAGCATAGGTGAGGTAGAGCTCGCGCATTGCACGGGTTACGGCGACGTAGAAGAGCCGGCGCTCCTCCTCGACACCGCCTTCGTCGAGCGCGCGCTGGTGGGGGAACACCCCGTCCTCGCAGCCCACCACGAACACGGTTGGGTACTCGAGGCCCTTGGCGTTGTGGAGCGTCATCAGCGTGACCAGCCCCTCGTCGTCGCGGCGCGAGTCGCCGTCGGACTTCAGCGCCAGCTCCTGTAGGAACAGCTCGAGCGTGTCGCTCTCGGCTTGTGCGTTTGCGTCGAACTCGTGTGCGACCTCGACGAGCTGTTGCAGGTTTTCGATGCGCCCTTGCGACTCGAACGCCTTCTCGCCGCGTCCCACCGTCTCCGCTTCAAGCGCCTCCACATAGCCGCTGCGCGCAAGCACGGCGTCCATCAGGTCGCCCACCGGAATGCCGCCCGCGCCCTTTAGGGTGTCGTGGGCGAGCGCCGCCAGATCCTCCATCGTTGTCATGAAGCGCTGAAGCGCCTTGATGGCTGCGGCGCCAAGGCCCGGTATGCGCTCTGGGGCGGCTGCCACCTCCCACACCGATTCCCCCACGCTCGCCGAGTGGGCGACGATTCGCGACAGCGAGGTCTGTCCCAAACCGCGCCTGGGGGAATTGGCTACGCGCTGGAAGCTCACCACGTCGAAGGGGTTTGCGATCCACGCCAGGTAGGCCACTGCGTCCTTGATCTCGGCGCGCTCGTAGAACTTCGTGCCGCCAATCACTTGGTAGGCGATCTCACGCCGCACGAGCGTGTCCTCGATCACGCGCGACATTGCATTCGTGCGATAGAACACCGCTATCTCAGCGCGTGAGGCGCCCTCGTCGACGAGGCGCTCCACCTCGCCCACGACGAAGCGCGCCTCTGCGTGCTCGTCGTCGAGGCCGTGCACCCTGATGGGGCTGCCCTGTCCGCGCTCGCTCCACAGGCGCTTTGCGATGCCGCCGCGGTTGTTGGCTATCACCGCATTGGCGGCGGAGAGGATGGTTTGGGTGGAGCGATAGTTTTGCTCGAGCTTCACTACGCGAGCGTCGGGGAAGTCGTCGGCGAAGTCGAGGATGTTTCGCACGTCGGCTCCTCGGAAGCCGTATATGGACTGGCTGTCGTCGCCGACCACAGCCAGATTGCGATGACCCGAGATGCTCGCCCGCTCTCCGCCTGCCTGCCCTTCAGCGTGCGCCCCTGAGCGTGCCTGTCCCCCGTCATGGGGGACGCCCTCCAGAGCGCCTGTGGGCTTTGGGCCAACGCCCCCTACGAGCAGCTGCAGCAGCCGGTATTGGGCGTGGTTTGTGTCCTGATACTCATCGACCAGCACGTGCTTGAAGGCCTGTGCATAGCGTGTGCGCACCTCCTCGAAGAGCTCAAGCAGGTTGACGGTGCGGAACAGCAGATCGTCGAAGTCCATTGCGTTCATGCTGTGCAGTTCGCTCTCATACAGCCCGTATACCTCGGCTACCACCTCCTCGAACTGCGACCCCACGGTTTGCGCGCAGTCGGATGCTGAGAGCAGCTTGTTCTTTGCTTGGGAGATCTGGCTGTGGATGGCTGCGGGCGCGAAGCGCTTGGGGTCGGCCCCCACCTCTTCGATGCAGCGCTTGACCATGCGCCGCGCGTCGGCTTGGTCATAGATGGTGAAGCGGGAGGTGTAGCCCAGACGCTCCGCCTGTGCCCTCAGGATGCGTGCGCAGGCGGCGTGGAAGGTCATCAGCCACATCCCGCGCGTGTGCGCCCCGAGCAACCGCTCGACGCGCCCGCGCATCTCCTGGGCGGCCTTGTTCGTGAAGGTGATCGCCAGGATCTCGCTCGGGTGGGCCTTGGCTGTGAAGATCAGGAACGCCACGCGATGGGTGAGCACGCGCGTCTTGCCGCTGCCGGCCCCTGCGAGGATCAGCAGAGGTCCCTCCCCGTGCGTTACCGCCTCGCGCTGAGGCTCGTTGAGGCCCTCGAGCAGCGTTTGAACGCGCTCAGAGTGATCGGTTTGCGCCACACCCGGAGCATAGAAGCGGGGTCGGCTGCGAGCCCTTACTCCTTGCGGGCTTCCCAGAAGATCTCGTACTGAGTGTCTCGCGGCCGTCCGACTTTCCCGCTGCCCCGGAAGGTGTTCGTCAAGACCATCCCAAGCGCCGCATAGATGTCTCTCAGTTCATCCACCGTATAGAGGCGTGAGCTATAGGGGATTGGGTCTAGCTTCTCGAACACCTCACCGATCCAGATGGAGGCGGCGGTGCCTTCCAGGCGACGCTTTGAAGCGTTCCAGATGTGATCGGTCAATTCGACCGACTCGCTCCCCATGATCCACGTCTTCTCCGGCAGGGACTTTTCCGCAAACAGCACATTTGGCGTTTGCGCAAGATGGCGGCCGGAGCTTCTCAAGGCGTTTGAGATCACCTCGAATGTGCGCAGGTTCTCGGCGTCGGACTCGAAATAGCCGATACCGCCGTCGTTGAAGGTGATTATGAGATCAAACTCTTCGCTGAGCTCGAGTTGACGCAGGTCGGCTTGGATGAACTCGGCGTTCAACGACTGCTCTTGGGCTGCAAGCTCGGCGACTTTGACATTTGCCTCCAAGAGCTCCACCCCAACTACGGAGAATCCCCTGCGCGCCAGCTCGAGCGCGTGCCTGCCGGTGCCGCAGCCAAGGTCAAGCACACGCTCGTTGCCCTGTGGTTTGAGCATCGTGATGACGCGGTCTACTTCGGAGACCGTCTTGTCCGCCCATGGCAGCTTGTCCATCTCCGGCGGATAGGCGGAGCGGTACCAATCCTCCTGTATCTCAAGGCCAGCCATCGGCGCCATCTTATTCAAATGGCCAGATCAATGTCAATTTGTCCATCGGGCGTCGGAAGCCTTTCGAGGGCGATCACCAGACGTAGTTGAGCTCCATCTCTCTAACGTTCACCCGATGCCACTTACCGACGAGGTTCGCTCCACTTGCGCACAGATTGCTGCCGAGGCACGCTCAGTGAGGATCGACCTGGATGCGGTGGCCGAGGTGCAACCGGCGGCGGCGCCCGAGCTTGATCCGGAGCGCCACTACCTGGAGGGTGAGCCGGCGGATGTGGCTGACTACATGCTGGCGCTCGACGCGATCAACTTCGGCTCGGGATGGTTTCCGACTTTGCGAAAGCGCACGTTCGAGGGAGCGCCGGTTAGCGGGTACTCCACCGTGTCGTGGGCGCTCGCCGATCACGTGCGAGCCCAGGGTGCTCCCACCTCTACATGGCTTGCGAGCGTGAGCACAAACGAGATCGCCGAGATCCTCGGCCAACGCCCCGACCACGAGCTGATGAGCCTGTATGCCCAGGCGTTGCGATCGCTCGGGCGTTTCCTGGAGCGGCCCGTACGCCGACGAGCGCTTGACCTTGTGGCTGAGGCGGGCGGCTCGGCGGAGCGTTTGGCGGAAATGCTGGTGGGTACAATGGCGATGTTCGATGACCGCGGCTTCTGCAAGCGCGCTCAGATCGTGCCGAGTGACCTTGCGCTGGCGGGTGTTGCACAGTTCACAGACCTCAATCGTCTAACGATCTTCGCGGACAATTTGGTGCCGCATGTGCTGCGTTGCGATGGCGTGCTCGTCTACGACGAGGAGCTTGCTGCCCATATTGACAGCGGAGCACGGCTCACGATTGGAGGCGCAGAGCGCGAGATTCGCGCCTGTGCGGTGCATGCCTGTGAGCTGATTTCCAAGCGAACGGGTGTGCCTGCCCGGATGATCGACACCTGGTTGTGGACGCGCGGCCAGGCGCCCGAGTACAAGGCGCGCCCGCGCCACCGCTGCTGCACAGTCTTCTACTGAGGCTGAGGCTCCCGTTTTAGTGTCCAGGCAAATGGAGCCCCTGGCGGGTTCGGTTTCATGACTGTGCGCAGGAGGTCGCACCTCGGCGGGGATTCGGTCCCGGGGGGATCGATCAGGCCCCTGGCGGGTTCAGTTTCGTGACTGTGCGCGGGAGGTCACACCTCGGCGGGGAGTTCGCTCCCAGGCGGACGATCAGCCCCCGGCGGGGTTGGGTCCCTTGACTGTGCGCAGCGGTCGCACCTCGGCTGGCGGCAGCGCCTCTCCGCCGGACAGCTCGGCGACCGCCCGCTCGAGCGCTCCAATGCGACTTGCCAGACCCTGGATCGCCTCGGCGATCGGGTCGGGCAGATGAATCCAGTCGGCGTCGGGGCCCTCTGGGCGGCGCCCGTCGACACGTACTGGATGACCCGGATTTCCAACCACGGTGGAGTTGGGCGGCACGTCGGTTATGACCACGCTGTTGGCTCCGATCTTGGCGCCATGACCGATTGTGATTGGCCCGAGCAGCTTGGCGCCGGAGCCGATTGTGACGTTGTCCTGCACCGTTGGATGACGCTTGCCGGTTGCAAAGCCTGTGCCGCCGAGTGTGACACCTTGGTAGAGCGTGACGTCGTTGCCGATCTCAGCGGTCTCTCCGATCACCACTCCGGAGCCGTGGTCGATGAACAGGCCCTTGCCGATGCTGGCGGCGGGATGGATCTCGATGCCGGTGAGCGCCCTCGACACGAGCGCAATGGCGCGCGGGAGCAACGGGATCTCAGAGGCGTGCAGCGCGTGGGCTACGCGGTGGGAGAGCAGCGCTTGAATGCCGGGCCAGGTGGCCATGATCTCCACGGGCGCCACCCCGCGCGCGGCAGGATCACGGTCGCGAGCCACGGCTACGTCAAGGCGAAGCTCCTTTGCGACCCTCGTGACGGTTGCGATGCCGAGCATGCAGAAAGCGTAGCGGGCTGGCGCCTGCCCAAAGAGCGCCAAACCAGCTACAGGAGCGCTAGGTCAACGCGAGCAAGGTTTGAGGATAGGAGAACGCTTACGTTGGCGCGAAGAATGCTTGGGAGACATAGCGCTCGCCCGAGTCGGGCATGATTGTCACAATCCGCTTGCCCTTGGATTCTGGTCGGTTGGCGAGTTGCAGGCTCGCCCACAGGGCAGCGCCACAGGAGATACCGGCAAGCAAGCCCTCTCGCTTTGCGCAGAGCCATGCGGTTTGGATGGCATCGTCGTCTGAGACGGCGATCACCTCGTTGAGCAGCTCGCGGTTCAGCACCGGCGGGACGAACCCCGCGCCGATTCCCTGAATGCGATGCGGTCCAGCCGCGGCGCCCGACAGGACCGCTGAGCTGAGTGGCTCAACCGCCACGATTCGCAGGCTTGGGTTGCGCTCACGCAGGTATTCCCCTACGCCGGTGATGGTGCCGCCGGTGCCCACGCCTGCGACGAGCACGTCTACACGTCCCTCGAGCGCCTGCTCGATCTCCGGCCCGGTGCTACGACGGTGGGCCTGCGGGTTGGCGGGGTTTGAGAACTGGTCGGGCAGGAACACGTCGGGCTGGCGGGCCATCTTCTGTGCAGCCTCAACAGCCTCGCTCATGCCGCCGAGTGACTCCGTGATTTGCACGCTGGCGCCATACAGCTTCAGCAGGATCTCCCGCTCGCGACTCATTCCCTGAGGTAGCGTCAGCACGAGCTCGTAGCCCTTCGCGGCGCATACGAACGCCAGCGCGATGCCGGTGTTGCCACTTGTTGCCTCAACAATGGTGGTACGCCCCGGCTCGATGCGACCTTCGGCCTCAGCCGCCTCGATCATTGCTACGCCAATCCTGTCCTTGACGCTGCCTCCGGGGTTGAACGCCTCGAGCTTTGCGTACAGCTCAACGCCGCTGTCCTGCGCAGACGTGCCTTCAAGCATCCGCCTCAACTGCACGATCGGCGTTGCACCCACAAGCTCGGCAATGTTGATCGGGATTGCACCCATAGCGCCCACGACAATAGTGGGGCTGGCGAAATGGAGCGATCAGCCTATGCCGCCAGCCAAAGGTCACGCTCCATGAGCTGCCGACGCGCCGACTGGAGGTGGCGGGGCAGCAGACCTCTAAATCCCTCAGCGGTGCTCGTCAGCATCGCTGCTCCCTTTTCACGCTCACCACGCTGCACCAGCAACTCGCCGATAGCCATGCCGCGAGATCTCGAGTTCCGCGGAGTATCAGACCGCAGGCAAAGAGAGCGCTCGAGCAGAGCAATCACTTCATCTCGATTGGTGCTCTTCCCAAACGCGCATTGCTCGAGCGCAGCACGGTACATATAGCTCGAGGCGACGGTTGGTTGACTGCTCTGTAGTTGAGCAACCATCCGGTCCCCGTGCAGTCGCGCCAATGCCGCAAAACTCCTCGCGGCAGGGGTATTCTCGCGCTTGGTGGCGCTCAAGACGTCGCGTAGCATCTGCAGGAGCTCGACGCGGGGCACAACTGTGGGCGATTCCTTGTAGAGCCGCAGGTACAAGCCCATCACGCGCCGCATCGCCTCATCCGGATCACCATCGAGCTCAATCGCGCGAGCGAGAATGCGCGCTGCACGAAACGCAGGAAGCCATTGGGGTCCGCGTCCCAGACCCGGGCGATTTGGGGTGAGGTCGTCGACGACTTGCTTGATCTTGTCGGCATATTGGACAGCCTCTGCAGTGCGGTTTAAGTTGCACAACGCATCTACCGCGAAGTCAAGGGCGTCGATAAGCGCTGTCGCTTCACCTTCACTCCTGGGATAGTCCATCTCTCTCAGCAAAGCCAGCGCACCGTCGAGCTGACATTGGGTTTCGAGACTGTCCTTGGCAGTCTGCAATCCATCTAGGTGGATCAGCCATTTGCCGAGGCGACGGCTCCTCAGATCCTCGACTTCCATCGCACCTCCCCTGCATCGATACATCCAATAGGAGCCCTTGCTTCATAGGCAATTACACGCAGCGCGGAGGTGGGTTACGCCTAGTGGGGAGTCAATGCCGCACAGGGGTCATATGCCCGTAGTGACGCTCCAGAGCGCGCGAGAGTGTCTTCAGGAGATTGCTGGCAGCCCGGTCGTTGAGCCAACTCGAGAGGACCTCTTCGAATAGTGTCAATACCTCTCGATCGATCTCAGGATCAAGGAGCAGATAGTCCTCAGGCGAATAGTAAAGCCTGAGGTCCACCAGCACCTCGACTATGAGGGCCATTGCCTCGAAGAAGGGACCGACGTCGCCCCCGGCTTCGCGCACTGCGCGTGCGGGCTCGCCCAACCGCTCATCCAGACGCCTCATAAACGGTCGCAGATCAGAACGCACGAGGTACCCTTTCAGAATGCGAGCTGTGCCGTCGGGACTCTCTAGGAACGCTCGAATACGCTCGGATGCATAGCGCTCGTCAAAGCCTACGTACGGCCACCTGCTCTCCACTCCCACAGACATCGCTTGTATGAGGGGTTGGGCCAGTTCGAGGAACTCCGGCGTATACCGCTGATCGAGCGGCAGCTCATTGACGCCTGCCGTTAGCGCCACCAGGGCAAGCACCATATGGACGCCGTTGACCGACCAGAGCTTTCGCGCCTTGAAGCCTTCGATCGAGCACTCCGTCACCTGCACGAGCGATGCCCGAGAGAGCTGCTCTAGCGTCTCGGGAATGGGTCCGGGGCATGAGACGACCCACTCGCCGACAGGATGGGCCCTCACAATGCGAGGGCTAAGCTCCTCTGTGCGTCGCGGCAGCGCCCAACTGCAGATCCGGTCCACGACACAAGGTGGCATTTGCAGCTTTGCGCCACAAGCTGCAGCGACCTCCTGGTAGGCGGGATGTGGATCGTTCTCACACGCGAGCAGGACGGTCTCCGCATCGTGTGGTCGGCGCTCCACGAGCTCGATGATCCACGCAGCCCTGGCGGCAATGGCAGCGTCCAAAGAGCAGGTAATGAGCAGTGGTTGATCCGTCTCGAGGAGATCGAGCACTTCGGCGGGGAGATCATCGACAGCCAGCGCGTTGGTGATCCATTGCACTTCTTCAGGGACTAGGCCGATGTCCGGGTCGGTATAGGAGATCGCAAACTGCTTCTCGTACTCTTCGGGTTCAGACTCTCCGTGCCCTACAACGCATACCGAGAAGTCGGCCTCAATCAGCTGTTGGACTATAAGGCCGAGCCCGAGACGACCGGGACCCACGTGTATGCAGAGCATCCGCCTATCCCGCGCGAGCTACGACCGATTACAGGGCGACTAGCCGGCCGTACTCTACGGGTCGTCGTGCTTCATAGCGCAGCAGCAACGGCTCTCTGACGGTCTTGTCAACGAATATCTCAGCAAACAGACGCGCGCACTTCTGGCAAACACGCAGGTGATCCAGCATTCGTGCCGAGACTTCGCCCCCCAACAATTCGGCGGGCTCTGGCTCGGCGAGGAGTCGCAAGCGCTGTGCACTCAGATGACCAGTTCGAGAGGTGAGAGGCCCGGTAAGACGGGCAGCGGCCACAGCCCGTTCGTATGCGGGACCCGATCCAATGTTCAGTGCAGCCAATCGCCATGCCCGGGTGACCTCGCCAAGGCTAAGGAGCTCTGAAGGCTTCAAGTCGCCGCTCGGCGCAAGGCTCAGCGCAGCCCGAATGCGGGGAACCCTCTCCAACACCGGCCCATCGGCGTCGGCGCACAATTCAAACGCTCCATTGACTGCTGCACGGCGATCCTCGGTGATATCAACGAGTCGCGCCACATCCCTCACCAGCGACAGAAAGTTGAGGCTGTGTTTCAGCGCGTCGCGCCCTGTACTTCGACCTTCGCCGGCGTCAGTCCATCTGCTTGGGTCACAGCCAAGCTGTGAGCAAAGGGTCTCCTCGTCCCACTTGGTCAGCCAGCGCAGCTCGCCCAACAACAGCACCGCTTGGGCTGCATCGCTGCGCAGGTTGAGCAGCACCCCGGCCTGCGCCAACGCGTCGTCTCCAGGTCGGTCTTCAAAAGCGTCAGTCATCTTTAAAAGCTCGACCTCCGGTCGCTCCCACTCACGTTCAATGCTAAACCATGGGGCCACGGGGCGAGCCCCGTGGCAAACCAAATTGCAGAAATGGGACTGGGTCGCTTCTATATGTGGTACATGCTTGCGCCGGAGTCGCGCGCTTCGCGCTCGATCACATCGGCGATAGTGGTTTGCTCGAGCACGTTGCGAGCGGCCTTTGAAGCGTCGCCAAAGATACCCTCGGCGTCACGTCCGAGCGGCCCGTCGAGAAGCTCCACCACCTCGAGC
>JBAPMC010000030.1:0-3667 GCA_049278415.1 Solirubrobacteraceae bacterium | reverse complement strand
CAGCGCGGTCACGATCGGCAGGCCCATCGCGATGAGCGACCCGAAGGTGATCAGCAGCACCACGATCGCCGCCAGCAGACCAACAGCGGTTGTGAGCCCGAAGCCTTCTTGCTCTGTCTGCTCGATCGCCTGTCCCCCGAGCTCGATCTGAAGTCCCGGCGTGCGCGCAGCTTCAGCTGTCTCAACCACCTTCTTGCCGGCGCTCATGGGCAGGTCGTTGGCCTTTTCGTTGAACACAACGGTGGCGAACGCGATACGTCCGTTGGGGGAGATGGCCTTGCCAGCCTGATTGGCTGCATAGGGGCTGAGGACACCCGACACGTGTGGCAGGTGTCCTACCTCGGCGAACAGCGCGCTCATGTGGTTGCGCACAGCCGGGTCGTTGACCGTGCCATGTTCGACCTTGAAGACGATCGTGTCGCGATCGCCTGCCTGCGCGGGGAAGCTGCGCTGCAGCAGATCGGAGGCGCGCTGCGAATCGGAGTTGGGCAGCGTGAAGTTGTTGGAGTAGCTCGTGCCAGCCGACTGGGCGAGCACGTTGACGCCGACCAGCAGGATCACCCAGCCGATCGCGATGTAGAGACGGTGCGTTGTGGACCAGCGGGCGAGCTTGAGCATTCAGAGAGCTTAGAAAGTCTTGGCCACGATCGCGGCAACAATCCTAGAAAGCTTCTCGCAGGCCGTCGGTTGGAGCATGAGGGGATTGTGTTGGTTAGCACTTTGGTGTGCTCCCGCATGGTGTTGATGTGCCCCGTGCGTGTGCCCGTGCGTGTGCCCCGTGCGGCGTTGATGTCTCCGCACCTCGCAGACCGTCGTTATCCTCATTTCGACGCACAACCAAGCCGAGGCGAGGAGTGGGAAATGGCCAAGACACCACGAGTGGGCGAGCAGGCGCCGGATTTTGAGCTCGAGGGCACAAATGGCCCGTTCAAGCTCTCAGAGCATCGTGGCGAGCGAGTTGTGCTGCTCTTTTATCCGGGCGATAATACGATGGTATGTACGAAGCAGTTCTGCTCTTACCGCGATCGCGCCGAGGATTTCGCTTCGCTGAACGCCACCGTTGTCGGGATCTCCTCACAGGACCTCGCCTCGCATGAGCAGTTCACGGCCAAGCACGGGCTCAACGTGCCGTTGCTCGCCGATGTGGACAAGGCGGTGGCGAAGTCCTATAGCGCGGTGATGCCAGGCGTCGGCTCAACCGCGCGCGCGGTAATTGTGATCGATGAGCAGGGGACGGTGCGTCATCGCCACGATCATCGTCTCGGACTCGATTACCAGACGGTCGACGAGTTGCGCGACGCGCTCGAGCAACTACCGGCCGCGGCACGCTGATCTGACACGCACGGCGGCGGCAGCAGCAAACAGCAACAGCAGTGGCGACAGCGGCAGCAAACAGCAACAGCAGTGGCGGCGGCGGCAGAGTGCGGCCGCCTGCCGCCGTTGCTATGCCCTAGCGAGCTGCGTGCTCTGAGCTCGCCTCGAGCTCGGCGGGACGCGCTTCGGCCGCGCGGCGCGAGTGCAGCTCCATCAGCTCGATCTGCATGTTGCGCGCAGGCTCGCCCGGGGCAGGCGAGCGTCGGCGCCACGTTCCATCCGCATGCAGCTCCCACGAGCTCTGGTTGTCGGCAAATGCACGTTCCAGCGTGTCCATCAGCTCAGCACGTAGTTCGGGCGACTCGATCGGCGCGGCGAGCTCCACGCGATGGTTGAGATTGCGCGGCATCAGATCGGCTGAGGCGATGTACACGGTGCGCTCGCCGTCGCGCTCGAACGTGTAGACGCGCGAATGCTCGAGCAGGCGTCCCACGACTGAAACAACACGAATATTCTCGGAGATCTCAGGCAGCCCAGGGCGCAGGCAGCAGATCCCGCGTACGTTCAGGTCCACCTGTACCCCTGCCATCGAGGCGCGATAGAGCGCGCGGATGCAGTGACCGTCCACGAGCGCGTTCATCTTCATCGCGATTCGTCCCGGCGCCTCGGAGGAATGGGCGGCGATCGTCGCGTCTATCTCAGCGATCAGGCCCTCGCGCAGGTGGGCGGGCGCGATCAGCGCCTTGCGATAGCGCAGCGGACGACCATAGCCCGTGAGGTTGTTGAACATGTCGGCCACATCCGCGCCGATCTGCTCGTCGGTGGTGAACAGGCCGAAGTCGGTGTACAGGCGCGCGGTTGCTGAGTGGTAGTTGCCGGTGCCAATGTGAACGTAGTTGCGCACCCCGTCACCCTCCCTGCGCACCACGAGCACGCACTTGGCGTGGGTCTTCAGGGCGGGCTGACCGTACACAACGTGCACGCCCGCCTCCTCGAGGGCCTTGGCCCAGTGAATGTTCATGCGCTCGTCGAACCTGGCCGTGAGCTCCACGAGCGCCACCGCCTCCTTGCCTCGCTCGGAAGCTGCGATCAGGTCCGGCACGAGCGGCGAGTCGTCGCTCGTGCGATACACGGTCTGCTTGATCGCGAGCACGTTAGGGTCAGCCACCGCCTGCTCTACGAAGCGCTCGACGGATGTTGCGAACGAGTCGTAGGGGTGGTGCACGAGCACATCTCCCTCGCGCATCGCGGCGAACACGTCCGGACGCTCCCCCTCGTGGCGCAACAAGCGCGGGTGGGTCACCGGCGCATATGGCGGATTGCGCAGCTCCGGCATTCCCGGGAGCTTCACGATCTGCCATAGGGCGCCCATGTCGAGCAGGCCTTCGACCGGATAGACCTCGTCCTCGCGCACCCCGAGCAAGCCTACGAGCTCCTCGCGCAAGCGCTCGGAGCAACTCAAGCCGATCTCCACTCGCACGATCTCACCGAAGCGCCGGCGGCGCAGCTCGTCCTCGACCGCCTGCAGCAAGTCCGCGGCGTCGTCAGATACCTCCAGGTCGGCGTCGCGAGTGACTCTGAACACGTCGTAGTCGACGATCTCCATGCCGGGGAACAGGGCGTCGAGATGATGGGCAATCACATCCTCGAGCGCAACGAGCGTCGTATTCGATGCTCCCCCCGCCCCGCCAGCTCCGCCGCCCTCGCCTGCTGAGCGAACCCCCACGAAGCGCGGCAGGATCTCCGTAGGCACCTTTACGCGTGCGAACACCGTCTCGCCGCCGGCGGGATCGCGCACGAGCACCGCCAGGCTGAGCGACAGGTTCGAGATGTAGGGGAACGGGCGGCCAGGCGCCACCGCGAGTGGTGTGAGCGCCGGGAAGATCACGCGGCGGAAGTGCTGGGCAAGGTAGGCGCGCTGATCGTCATCCAGCTCCTCGAAGCTGACGATGTTCACCCCGTGCTCGGAGAGCGCGGGGCGCAGGTGTCCTTCGAAGCAGTTGCTGAGTCGCCCTGCGAGCTTCAATACACGCTCACGGATGCCAGCGATCGTCTCAGACGGTGTGAGCCCGTCCTGGCTGGGGTTCTCCACGCCTGCATCGATCTGGTCGTGCAGCCCTGCCACACGCACCATGTAGTACTCGTCGAGGTTGGTGGTGTAGATCGCGCCGAACTTCACACGCTCGAGCAATGGCGTGGTCTCATCCTCGGCGAGCTGCAGCACGCGCTCGTTGAAGTCGAGCCAGGAAAGCTCTCGGTTGATGTAGAGCTCCGGGTCGCGCAGTCGATGTTGGTGGCGCTCTTCGGGACCGTGACTCTCGCGGTGGCTGTGTTTGTGATCGCTGGTCATCTC
>JBAPMC010000029.1:0-10494 GCA_049278415.1 Solirubrobacteraceae bacterium | reverse complement strand
AGCGAGCCTTGAACTCGCCGGTGCGGTCGAAGTGAAGCATCGCGCGAGCGCGGCGCCAACCGTTGGGCGTGACACGGGCGCCCGCGAGCGCAGCCCATACGTGCTGCTCGCCGTAGTCGAGGTGCTCGACGGCGATCCGCCACAGCTCGCGCTCGAACACTTCGAAGCGACGCTCCTCCTCAGCACATACCGGCAGCACACGCCGCTCTACGCGCATCCGCCGACCCCGGCCGCGACGGACCGGGCCGACCACAATCGCCCCGCCGCGATACACGTCGCGATCGAGCAGCGAGTGGAGCGTCACAACGGGGTCGTCGTTCTTTGTGGCGGGGTGCACGAAGTCGACCACTAGGCCAGCCTCCTTGCCCGGGTGCTTGCGGGTGACACGGCCAACCCGCTGCTGGTAGATGCGCTTGGAAGCCGTGGGGGCAAGGTGCACGCACACCGTTGCGCGCGGACTGTTCCAACCCTCGGCGAGCAGCTGGGCGTTGATCAACACATCGATGTCACCCCGCTCGTAGCGCGCGAGGATCTCCGCGAGCTCGCGCTTGGGGGTCTCACCGGAGACGCCCATCGCCTTGATGTCTTCGGCGCGGAACGCTTCAGCGAGGTTATAGGCGTGCTGGACGCCGGCGGCATAAACCACACCGGGAACACCCTTGAAGCGCGTCTTGTAGAGGTTGGCGGCAGCCATGTTGAACGGCTGCTGGTCGAGCAGTGCAGCCAGCTCCTCCTGGTCGAACTCTGTATCCACCTCGCCGCGGCGCAACGGCACATTGGCGATCGTGCGCACACCCACGCCTGGGGATATGCGCACACAGCGCAAGGGCGCTATCACGCCGCGGCGGGCAGCCTGGGCCAGATCGAAACGTGAGGTTTGAGTGGGGAACAGGTCGGTGACGTGGCGAGCAATCAACGCACCAGTTGCAGTCATGCCGATGAAGATGGGTCCCGTCCAAGCGCGTATGGCGCCACTGGTCTTCTCGCCCAGCGCGGTGTGCGCCTCGTCGCAGATCACGATCGTGTAGGCGCTTGAGATACGCCCTGCGTTGCGCACGAACCACTGATAGGTCTCAACGGTCACAGGACCCTTGGGGGAGTCCTCGCCGACATACAAGGGACGGGAGATGCGCTTGGAGTAGCCGCGCTGGCGCAGCTCGCCGTGGAACTGGTCTACAAGGTTGCGCCGGTGGGTGAGGATCAGGATGCCTCCAGTCTGGGAGGCCTCAACGAAGCCCAGCGCGGCAACCGTCTTGCCGGCGCCGGTGGCGTGCTCGAACCAGAAGCGCTTGGCGGCGTTGGGATCCTCCGGCTGGTCGGAAACCGCCTCCTCGTCCTCCTCTTCCACCCAGTCCTGCGGCTCCTCCTCTGACTCCTCCTCCGCCTCGGGCTCCTCCTCTGACTCCGGCTCGGGGAGCTCCTCCTCCTCATCGAGGTCGTCGTCCTCATCCTCGTCCTCGTCGGGCGCAGCGCGCTGGACGGGCCCAAGATCCTCGTCCTCGTCCTCATCGTCCTCGACGCCTGCCCCCTGCCATAGGGGGTCGTCCTCATCCTCGCTGTCCTCTTCGGGGTCTTCGGCGCTCTCCTTTGGATCTGCGTCCTCGGCGGGAGCCTCGGGCTGCTCGTCGTCGTCGGGACCGAGGATGGCGGCTGACGCGAGCAGCTCGGGCGAGGCAGCAGCGGCTGCGCGCCCGTTCCCATTTGCAGTGGAGCGCTGCTGAGCCTCCGCCAGCAGGGCGGTTAGCGTGCCGGAAAGGGCGTCTACCTGGTGGGCGGAGAGAACGGTGCCGTCGACAAGCTTCGGCTCGTCCTCGGAGAGCACCCGCTCGAGCCCAAGCAGCAGCGAGAACTCACCCCTCCAGGCGGTGGAGGGGTGCTTGGCGCCTTCCTTCAGCTCCACAAGCGCCTGGTCGAGCGCCAGGCGGCGAGGGGAGCCTGGAGCGAGTGCAACTGCAGCGTCCTCGCCCTCGTGCAGGAAACGCTCGCGCACAAGCTTCTCCGCGCGTGCGATTTCGGCGGAATTCGGAATGGACGCGGCCGCGAGGGCCACTGGAGTGGACTCGGCCATGAAGGCTCTGGGCTTCGAGATGGAGCCGTCGCAGAAAGGACTCCGCGCGACTCGTAAAACCGGCTTATGCCAGCGAAACTCAGGGAAGGCTGGGGTCGATTGGATCCCCGCTTTCCCGTTCGCTCAAGGATACAACACAACCCGGGCGATTTGAAGGCGCCGATCATCTGGCACGCTTTTAGAGCGTGAGAAGACTCGCCGGACCCGGCCTTTTGAGCGGCTCCTCTCGCACCGCCTGCGTCAAGATATGACCCATATGACCCAGGTCTACATTGCCCACATCTACATTGCGCGTTTCGCATGATCCACGCCAAATGACCCCTCGCCGCGTGATCGTGACACTCATCTGCCTGATAGCAGCAGGGCTGATTGCCGTGGGCGCTTCCGAGCTGCCGCACTCCTCCTCCACAAGCGAACCCAACTCCGCCCAGCTCACTCCAGCCCGAACAAGCGCGCTGCTCGCCGGCTCTCCACGCGCATTGGCTGCGTTGCATGCCCGGGGCAGCGAGCTGCTCGAAGGCGGCAAGCCTGCGCTTCAGGCGCGCATTGCCACCCTGGAGGGCTACCCGATCGTGATCAACAAGTGGGCCTCTTGGTGCGTACCCTGCAAGCAGGAGTTCGGGGCCTTTCAGCGCGCCTCGGCCGAATATGGGCGACGCGTGGCTTTCCTCGGTCTCGACTCCGAGGACCCCAGCCGCGCCGATGCGGCAGCGTTCTTGAGGTCATTCCCAGTGAGCTACCCGAGCTACTACGACAAGAGCGGACAGCTGGGGGAGCAGATCACCGACTCGACATCTACGCCCGTGACAGTGTTCATCGGGCGCGACGGGCGCCAGTTCATTCACCAAGGCCAGTACCCCAGCACCGAGAAGCTGGAGCAGGACATACAACGCTACGCCCTGAATGCATAGCCGGGCATGCCGGCAGGTGAGATGACTGCAAGGAAGCCTGAGCGAAGTCAAATGCACAAACCTGAGCGAGACCGCCTACCGTACGCGCCACATGCCTGAGATCAGGGTGGACCCGTTGAGCGGGCATAAGACGATCGTTGCAGGAGAGCGCTCGGCACGCCCGGGGGGCGAGCCAAGCGCTCCGGCGCCTCAGCCAATTGATGTAGAGAAAGACCCGTTTGCCGAGGGCCATGAGGATCGGACGCCCCCCGAGCTATACGCGGTCCGTCCTGGCGGCGGGGAGCCCAACTCTCCTGGTTGGACCGCGAGGGTGGTTCCGAACCTGTATCCGGCGCTCGCGCTCGACAGTCGGCAACCGCAGGCTGACGCACAACCCGACCTGTTCAGCTCAAGTGCTGCAAGCGGCGCACACGAGGTGATCGTCAACGCCCCCGAGACGGTGCTGTCGCTGGCCGATCTCCCGCTGGAGCGTGTGGCAGGCGCGATGGAGGTGTGGCGCGAGCGGATGAGAGCGCACGCCAGCAGCGCATATGTGCAGCTGATTGTGAACGAGCGGCGCGAGGCGGGGGCATCGCTGGAGCACACCCACTCGCAGCTGTATGCGCTCAACTTCGTACCAGCGGAGGTGGCAAGGGAGCGCGAGCGCTGCGGGGCCTATGCCACACGCACAATGGGCCGCAGCCTGCTCGAGGATTTGGTCGCCGAAGAGGTGCGTCGAGGGGAGCGAGTTGTGGCGATCGACGATGAGGCGGTGTTGATGGCGCCATATGGCTCGAGGATGCCCTTCCAACTGATGCTCGCGCCGCGTAAGCCACGGATGCGCTTCGAGGACGACGGCCCACTCGGAGCGTCCCTCTTGCACGATGGCCTGCGTCGACTCGCGCGCCATTTTGGGTCCAGTCCCCCTCTGAACATGTGGGTGAGGACGGCGCCTAGGGGGGCCGAGCACTTCTGCTGGAGAATCGACATAGCTCCGCGGCTTACCCACCTTGCGGGGCTCGAGCTGTCTACAGGCGTAAACCTCAACATAGTTGCACCCGAGCACACAGCCGCGGTGCTGCGTGAGGCATGAGGACCTCATGAGCCTCGCAGCGCGTGAGCGCCCCATCAGAGGACAAAGCTCACCGGGTTTGTGACAGTGCGCGCGCTCGTTCAGCGGGTCAGCCGAGCTACGGTGCGTGTTGACGCTCGGCAAGTGGCGGAAATCGGTCCTGGACTGCTCGTGCTGCTCGGGATCACACACGTGGATGAGCCCAGGGACGCCGACCGTCTGGCCGAGAAGGTGCGCGCGCTGCGCATATTCTCGGACGCCAATGGCCGCATGAACGACCCGCTCGGCGAGCGCGAGATCCTGTGCGTCAGCCAATTCACCCTCTATGGCGACGCCGCACGCGGGAATCGCCCGAGCTTTGTAGGCGCCGCACGGCCTGAGCATGCCGAGCCACTATATGAGCGCTTTTGCGAGCGCGCTGAAGCCAAGCGCGGAGTATTCGGCGCTCAAATGGAGATTGAGCTGGTTGGCGACGGCCCGGTGACATTGATGCTGGAGACCTGAGCCCAGATGGCCGGATAGGCTGCGCGGATGCCGCCAGAAGAACGCTTCGTGCCTCGCTTCGCCGCCGAGCCCCCACAGGAGGGTTTGCCCTATGGCCGCTGGGCGGAGCGTCTGGAGGAGGAATTGCGCGGCGCTTGGGCGGAGCTTGATACCGAAGGAGAGGACCTAGGCGAGCCCGGAGAGATCGCGTGGTATCCGGATAGGACGTGGCATGGACGACGGTATGTGCCCGCCACCGCGATCACCTCAGGCGGCTACGAGCTGTTCGGCTACGTACGGTTCGTAACCGGCGTTGGCGACAGCGAGCCGGTGGAGCTATCCGCGTATGGCGACTTCACCGAGGAAACAGCTGAGCGCAACCCGGAATGGAAGCTCGACGTATGCGACGAGGTAATCGGCTCGTGGCACGGACAGAATGGCGCTGGCGCGGCAATGACACTCGTGTGGGGACGCCCCCTCGTGGGCGCTGGGCGGATTGTGACAGCAGAGCTTGGGAGGACAACCGTCGACCAATGCGAGCTGATCGAGCAGCGCTTTACCCTGATCGCGCCCGACGACTACCTCTATGACCTGCTCGAGATCAAGCTCTGGGGCGGCAAAGGACAGGAGCTTGCATGTGAGTCACTGTATGAGGCGGAGGATCAGGAGGATGGAGTCGATGAAGAGAAGGTTGAGGGCACAGGGGGCGAGGGCACGGGCGGCGGAACGGGTGAGGGAGTAGGCGGGGGTGAGGGTTCTGGGGACGCAGGCGGGCGCTTGTAGGCCTCTATCCACGTGTGAATCCAGGATGAGATCGAGCCAATGCTGGCGAACACGGATGGGTGTCGCGTAGAGCACCGCCCATAAACGTGAACCGCTATCCCGATCTGAACCGGTTCGCCGCCAGTGGGTCGCTGTACCAGCAGCGGACCGCCGCTGTCCCCAGCACAGACTCCCGTTGCATAGCTTGGTGCGGCAATGGTGCATAGCTCGCTCTTCGCATAGAAGGGCGGAGCGTTGAGGGTGCACCACTTTCGCGCCTGCACAACCGTGGCAGCCGACTGCAGTACTTCGGTTGGAAGTCTCTGTTCGTATGAGGTCAGCCCCCACCCTGCAATCACGGCGGGCAATCCCGCTCGGATATGGCTCGTTTCTGAGGTGGTGGCCAGGGCGACCGCAGGCGCTGTTACAGGCGTAGAGAGGACCAACAGCGCAGCGTCCCCGTCATCCACTCTGCGAGCCAACCCGGGATACACAATCACCCCGAGCACCGTAGAAACTGTAGGTTCGGGCAGCATAGGATCGACGGTGCCCGTAACAACTCTGTAGCCCGACGGCTTGTTCACAACCCCGGTCTTCATGTTCTCGGCGCAGTGTCCCGCTGTCAGGATCAGTGTGGGGGCAACCACCGTACCCGTGCACTGGTAGACGTACTTGCCCTCAACGTCAACTACGTAGGCAAGCGAGGGGAACGTGCCGTCTTGCGCCGACCCTCCACCGATGATCGACTCGTGAGCAAAAGCCACCGCAGGTGCGCTGCTGTTGGGGTGAGGTGATTGCCTATGGGCGCCTACCTCCGTCTTGTGCTCACCTTGACGGCCTGGACCGGTGTGGTGGACCTTCAGAGCGATGGCTATTGGGGCATAGATTGCGGCGCTCAGCAGCACCGCCGAGACAAGTGCAAACTTGACTCGGCGCGTCAGCCCTCTCATCAATTTGGCAGGTGATTTCGGCCGCATCTTCTTGGGCGCCAACGCTCGGGCGCCTCGATCTCATCGGCAGCGGGTATCGAAAATCTTAGCCCAGTTGATGCTGAGTGGCGCCGGTTTGAAGAGGGGCATGCCATCGGGGTCAAGCATGGCGAGGCTTCTGCCGAATAGCTTGAGCATGAGGGGAGATAAGCAGGGCATCGTCGATGCCGAGCCCGCTGAGCACATCGCAATGAATCTGGCTCCCTTCGCGGCGTCGGCCGGGTTGGCGGCGGTTGTGGCGCTCATAGGAACAACCGTCAACTGGACGCACTACATCGCAGCTCTGGGTCTGGGGGTTCTTGCGGGCTTGGTGCGGCTCACCCGGTGGCATGGAGCTCTCGGAAGAGCAAGAGAGGTTCTTCCGTCATTGATCTTCCTTACGGCTGTCGCCTTCTTGCGCAGCTCTGCAGGGGGAGCAAACTCCGGAGTTGCAGTTGTGGCTTTGCTCCCGGTGTTCTGGACGGCCCTATATGGAGACCGTCGCCAGTTGTGCATGGTTACCGTGGGCGTGGCGGTGTTCTTCCTAGCTCCGCTCTTGATCGTTGGGGGGAGGGCTTATCCCCCGAGTCAATACCGCGCTGGCGTGCTCTTCCTGGCGATGAGCTCCATCATCGGCTTTACCACCCAATGGCTGGTGGCCAAGGTGCGCTTCCAAGCCAACGAGGCCGAGCATCGCGAGCGGGCGCTGGAGCAGGTTGCCGCCGTGATGCGCGGTCTCTCAAACAGTCCTCACGCTCGGGCCGAGGTATGCGAGGCAGCCAGGTCGATAGGCAATGCAGCTTTCGCCATCTTGTACGAGCCAACGGGCGCCCCCGGCACTTTGCGCTCCACGGCGATTACGGGACTCGATGTCGACCAATTCGAGATCACTCCCGAGACGAGCTCTGCGGCAGGACAGGCGTTCGTCTCTCGGTGCTCTTCTCTGTGGTGCCAGGGCGATGACTTGGGAGCGCTCAACCGCGAGATGTGGGAGACCGTCGGGCGTCCCGGCTCGATTCTGTTCGAGCCCGTCTTCAGAGGGGGTGAGCCGGTGGGCGTGCTTGTGGTTGGTTGGCCTGAAGCTATCCGGGCGGGCGGGACACGGGCGTCGATGATTGCATTGCTCGCACACGAGGTAGCTGCAGCCATCGAGCGCGCAGACCTGATGTCCCAACTCACCGACATGGCAAGCACCGACGCGTTGACCGGGCTACCCAACCGCCGAGCGTGGGAAACGAGCCTCAACCACGCGCTGCTCGATCGAGACCCTTTTGTGCTGGCGATGCTCGACTTCGACCTCTTCAAGAGCTTCAATGACACCATGGGACACCCAGCTGGCGATCGCCTGCTCAAGGAGACGGCGGCAGCGTGGCGCGAGGAGCTGCGCGCCGGGGACTTCCTGGCGCGCATCGGCGGTGAGGAGTTCGCCCTGCTGCTCCCTAAATGCAGCTCCCAGGACGCCCTCCTGGTTGTTGAGCGCCTGCGCTTGCGAGTTCCCTACGAGCAGACCTGCTCAGCCGGAATCATCGTTGGCGAGCCGGGCGAGTCCCCGGAAGCGCTGATGGTACGCGTCGATGAAGCCCTGTATAGGGCTAAGGCCGCCGGGCGCGACCGCGTGTCTCTTCTCGGCTGAGATGACGGGCGATCTCGCCGGATCATTCTTAGTCACTAGGCGTGACAACGGTTTCGGCTGTCCTCGGTCGCGTGCGATCCGGCGGCGGCCTTGAGGATCTCGACATATGCATTGAGCACCGCGGAATGATCGCCGGTGACGACCATCGTGCGATTGGCGTCGCGAGGCTCGGCCGAGTCAAACGCGTTCCTCCATTCGGCTGGATCAAGGCTTCCTCCAAAGTTCTCCTCTATAGCAAGATCAAGCGCCTTGCGATGCTTGTGGATGGTCTGGAAGAAGCGAGCCAATCGAGCCTTCTCTGCCGCCAGAGCCTTCCGTCCCATCTTCGTCGGCAAAGATTCACTCATCCGGTCAGCTCCTTGATCGCGCGAGCCGTATCCGCCATTTGATTGCGATGGGCACGGAAAGCCCGCGCGCGGATCGTAGGAGCGCGTTTGTTCAGCTCCTCCCACATCCGATCACGGTCGATCAGAACTCGACCCTCCTCAAGGACCCGCTCAAGAAGTAGGGGCGCCCCAACCTCTACCCGCTCCAGCCGAGCTATGTCGACGCGACGGCCACTGACGGGCTGGAGACGACACGCGAGTTCTAGTCCGGCCGAGAAATGGTCCTTGGAAAACGAGACGAGGAGGTCAAGATCAGAGTCCTCATCCTCGTCACCCCGCGCCAGCGAACCGTAAAGCACCGCCAAGCGAACCCTGTGCTCTGTCCGCAGCGTACGGCGAAGCCCGGAGAGAATCGGCCAATGGGCGACCAGATACTCACGCTCACCAGGCGCCAAACGCAGCCGCCGCGGGCCCGGACGGGAGGCGCGCAAGGCGCCTTGAGAGACAGCTCGACGCAAAGTGCGCTCCTCAACCTCGAGGTCAGCAGCCAAATCTTGGATCACGCCCACACCCGAAAGGCTACTAGGCGTATGTCCGTTACGGGTAGTGTCATCACCGCCGCCGCTGCTAGACCACCGTCGAAGCTTAGATCGAACTACGTTCTCCTACACACATGCCGTGGGGCATATTTGGGCAGCCAAAGGACTCCCAACTTCTGGAGCGGCCGGTCGTTTCTTGCCGGCCGATAACCGCCCGCAGCGCTTAGGCGATATGGATCGCCCAAATCCGCACCAACACAGACAAATTGAGCCGAGTGCCCCCGCCAGGAGTCGAACCTGGATCTACCGCTTAGGAGGAACGATCGGGGATGCGCTCACGGGCCGAACGCTAGCCGCTTCGGCTGATTCGGCTTCACGGCGCTGGCGCAGGAACCCCCGGGACACCACGAGGGGACTGCTATCCGGCAGTGGCGAGCGCTCCACTGGCAGGTACGGCCAAGTAGAATCGCCGCCGACATGAAGATCCGCGTTGGAGCGCACTCGGTACGAACGCCGTCGGGGCAGGAATGGCGAGTCGGGCGTCGTTGGAGCACCCGCCGGATGCCTCGGTGGCGCAAGGCTCGAATGGTGGAGGCACGTCCGGGAGAAGCTGCGGAGGCAGTCCTCACGGTGCCCGATGCCGGTGGCCTTGATGACATTGGCGTGGCCGTGCTCGCACTGCTCGCCGTGGTGGTCGTGGTGATCGTGGTGATTCCGCTGCTGCTATTCGGCATTGAGTTGATCCTGCTTGGATTGATCGTGGCCGCGGGCGTCGTCGGGCGGACGCTCCTGGGCCGCCCGTGGATCGTCCAAGCCACACTGCTCTCCACCGAAGCCGAAGAGCTGAGCTGGCGGGTAGCAGGGTGGCGGCGCTCGGCCCACGTGATCGACGAAGTCACCGCATCTCTTGGCGCCGGCCTTGATCCTTCGCCCGCCGAGGCTTCCGCACCCATGCCCCCGCCAGGAGTCGAACCTGGATCTACCGCTTAGGAGGACGAAGGCCGAATCGGCGGGCTGGCCGGAATCGCTAAGCACTGCAACGGTTTAGGCCGCCGTCTCGGCGGTGTTATGCCCGGCGATGCGACGCGATTGGGCTGGGTTTAGGCGGGGGTTTGGGGTCCACCGCCTAAAAACAGGTTCGCGTCTTCGACAAAGAGCAAGGGCAGGAGCGGATGCCACTTCTCGCTGGAAAGCAGGCGCCAGCTCAGGTGAGTTGGGTAAAGCCAAGACTGGCCGCGAGACTCGCTAGCTGGAGGGAGGAAGCCGGTCCACAAGAGCGTCGAGCTGTGTGTGCTCCCACTCGTTGTATGAGACTAGATGCCTCACTGCCTCGCAGAACGCCGCCATCGCCAGCCGAGCTGGTCGATCATGATTCGCTGTATCGACGTTAGACGCAAGCGTCTGCTTACCATCCTGATCGACCACCCTCCACCTTTCAACGTGTGTATAGCTCGTCGGGTGGCACAGGTTCGAGACACGGTCGTAGACACCGCGAGCATCGGGGATCGGCGCGTCGGCCATCAGTTTGCTTATGAGCGACGCCACGCACTCTTCGAGTCCCGGCATCGATGCGCCGCGGATGCGGTGTACACCCGTCTCGTCGACAACCTTTTCGCCAAAGGCGTCTTCGGCCTCCTTTCGGAGGTCCTTGAGGGCTTCGCCGGCCTGCTTGAATTCGTCGGACTGCTTCCCCGCCAGACGACCTATTGTCTTCTTGTACTCGACGCGACTGAATAGCTCCTCCAAGTAAGCC
>JBAPMC010000028.1:0-3064 GCA_049278415.1 Solirubrobacteraceae bacterium | reverse complement strand
GCTGCTGCCCGAGCGGATCGCGCTCGATGAGTGGGGCTACCCGTTGATTGACGGCAAACCACTGGAGCCAGAGCTGATCGCCAACGCCAGGCGCGCGGCGCAAGCCTGTCCGACCTTCGCGCTGCTGCTCGAGCGCGAACCCAAAGGCTCACAGCGCTGAGCCTTGCTCCTACGGCTCAGCCAGGGCGTCCACGCGAGCTTTGACTGACGCGGCGAACTTCCGCAGTGCGCGCACATGCTCGACCGTGCTCTTGCGTTCAGGTGGCTCTCCTTGCTCGACACGCTCGGCGTCAACCGTCCCGGCTTCTTGCAGGTCGGTCTCAGCGATGTCCAACTGACGTTTCAATGCCTCGCTTAGCGCCCAACGGTGTGTGTAGAGGTCGATTGTCTTCTCAGTCGGCTGAGGGGTGTCGGCCCAGCCGATCTCATCGAGCAGTGCGCAGGCTGCTTCGAGGTCTTCGCGGTAGCCGGTGTACCACTCGGGGTGCTGCTCGCGCTCAGGGAATATCCCGTTTCGTGAGATGTGCTCAGCGGCGGTGCAGAGCACTGTGATCAGGCCGCTGCGCAAGGAGCGTTCCATCTGTGCGGGGATCAGCAGCGGCGGGGTATCGCGAGCTGCGATCTGTGAGGGCGAGAGAAGCCTGTGTGAGAGTTCGAGATCGAGGCCGAGCGTCTGCAGGACACGCAGCACATCTAAGAATCGAAGGTCGCTCTCGCCCTGCGCGAGCCCGTCGATCGCGGCGGAGTCGACGTCGCTGAGCGCGGCAATGTCCTCGCGGGGAACCTCAACCTCTGCGAGGGCGGTGGTGATCGCGCCATTGAGGTCCTTCATGGAGTGGATCGGTTGCGTGCGGCGCTCGTGCTGCATCTGCCTCACCTTCACTTCTACGACCGTTGAAAAATCGCGCATAGCGAGCACTCGCTCTGTGATTGCTAGGCGCTCGGGCGGGTCTTTCACCCTGCCCTCCTGCACTTCGCTGAAGGCGTGATCGGCTGCTTCGCGGGCGTTGCGAGCGGCGGTGAGCAGCACCGTCCGGTGCGCGCGCAAGTCGATGTGGATCTCGACCGGCGGGTCCTCGCCGATCCAACCGATCTCATCGAGCACTGCACAGGCCGCGTTGAAGTATCCGCGGTGCTCAATGAACGCTCGGGGTTGGCGAGTCGAGCACCGCCGCGCGCAAGCGTGCTTGTGAGGGCGTCGCTTGCGTCCTGTAGCTCTGCGCACACGGCCTCGCGCATACTGTGCACGAGCCCTGGTGGGATTGTCAGGGTCATACTCATTTCACTCTCCTTCTGCTCCCGAGGGAGCCGGTGGTTAACAATTCTGTTTTGCTTGCCCGAGTGCGACCTCTAATTCGGGGAGGCTGAGTGTGGGCGCACCCACGACCCGGCAGTCGTCTGCTCGGGCGCTGGCGCGTTCGGCGCGAAACCTCGCCGGTGAGACTCCGTAACGGCAGCGAAATGCGCGAGCGAAGTGGGCTGCCTGGCGATAGCCGACCTGTGAAGCCACATCGCTTATCGGGATAGCCGCGGGCTTTGAGAGCAGTTGCACAGCAGCGGCCATCCGCCTCTCGGTGAGGTCCTGCTGGAAGGTGCTCGTGCCGGATTGCGCGTAGGCGCGTTGTATCTGGCGGGAACAGGTCGCGAGTGCCTTGGCGAGCACTTGGAGGGTCAGATGCTCCTGGTAGTGGCGTTTGACGATCAGGCGTGCGAGCAGATACAGCCGATGGCGTTCATTGAGCGTGCGAGGACGCACGCCTGCTCGTGCCCGACCGATCCGGGCGCTCCGCTGGGGCTCCTCTACTTCATTGGTGCCGGCCTTGGCCAGGCTGGGGAGGACAGCCTGACTCAAGGCCGGTTCGTCGACGCGCATGGCCAAGGCCCGCGTGTCAGACAGTCAGCTGGTCGAGTCGCCTTGCGACCTCGGAGGCCAGGACACGCTCGGAGCGGCGGTCGATCAGGCCCGCCGCGTGCAGGCTCGTGAGCGCGTCGGTGATCGAGAGCTTGCGCTGGCCCTTCTTCGCTCCGAACGCGCGGTGGATCTTCAGTTCCGGGGTCCAGCTCCCTTCCTCGCCGGTGCGGGCGAGAATGCCTTCGAGGACGGCGCTCTCGGTTTCCTCGTTGGGCGAGAGGTTCGCGCCCTGGGACAACTCGAAGAAGCGCACCGAGGGGTGCGACGCGCACGCGAGATGCTCGCCGAAGCAGTGGATGAGCCCGGCGGTGCGCAGTCGTTCGATGCTGCCGGGGACGTGTCCGGGGGTGCTGATCATGCGGGCGATCTCGGTCGTAGACCACGGCCGCTGACGCTCGACGTCGAACATCAGGTTGAGGACTGCACGGTCGAGGCGGGTGTGCTCCTCAACCAGTTCTTGGGTACGGTTCTCGCACATGGGAGGTAATAGCTCCTGTGTCACGACCCCGGGGCAGTTAGCGCTGTCGCCGGGGTCAAATTGTCAGTTGTCCCCCGACCATAACCGGGGTTTGGCGCGCTATGGATGCGGTTTTCAGAGTCGGTGCTGAGTCGGTGCAGAGATGTAACAAGTTGCAGGCAGACGACCGGCTGGGGCTCAGGTCAGCCAGTCGAGCGAGGGGTGCTCCTGCGTCGGGAGTTTGCTAGGGCTCGATGCGCTTGACGGTCTTGATCCTGTCGATCGAGCGGTCGAAGGACAGGACCGCCTCTACGCCGGTCGCCTCGGCGCAGGCGATGAGATACGCCTCGGCGAAGTCCAGGCGGTCGATCTCATAGACCTCCAGTGAGCGCAGCAGCAGGCGGGCGTCGAGGACCGCTACCGAGGGCAGGGCGATCGCGGCGCGCATCAGCTCTGCGATGCGGGCGCGGCCTACCTCGTAGAAGGACTCGAGCACGTAGACGCACTCGGCGAGCACGAGGTCTGCTAGCAGGAGCTGCCCGTCTGCGGCGAGTGTCGCGGTCGCTCGCTTGGCCATCTCGGGCGGATCGCCGGTGAGATGGCGCACGAGCACGTTGGTGTCGAGGAATGCCCTCAGCGGCGCTTCTCCGCCCGCGCGCGACGGGTCTGCCGCAGGACCTCATCCCACGGTGTTC